>CAZMLS010000018.1:2668-16738 GCA_964567215.1 uncultured Atribacterota bacterium
GTGTATAGGATACAGTAATAAGTTATTAGTGATGAGTGATAAGAAAAGAGGAAGCCAGAATTTAGGAGCCAGAATAAAATAGTATCGAGTATTGAGTATATAGTGAGGGAAATAAGATGTGGGCAAAAATTGAAGGCTTACAGTGGATAACAAATATATTTACTTAATTATCTTATTTTCTAATTAATTAATTAGTTAATTATATTTTCGATTTTGTTTTTTCTTGATAATGAAAACCTTCTTTATTATCTTGAATTTATGTTTTTTCTTTTTTCTTAACTGGATGCTATATGCCCGATACTCGACACTTTATTTAATCGGTCAATCGGTAAATTTCTCCGAAGGAGAGTACATGGAAAGCATAAAAGGTACTATTGAAAGAATTGTATTTCGAAATGAAGAAAATGGTTATGTTGTTGCCAGGATAAGTTCTAACAGTCATGATGAGAATTTAACAACTATAGTGGGGAACATAGCTTCTATTAATATTGGAGAAAATTACGAGCTAAAAGGGGAATGGACCAATAACCAAAAATATGGCCGACAATTTTCTTTTAAGGATTATATTTTAATTTTACCTACTTCTTTATTGGGCATTAAAAGATATTTAAGCTCAGGCTTAATCAAAGGAGTTGGACCTGCTACCGCTGAAAGGATTGTTAATCATTTTGGAAATAAAACCCTGGATATTTTGGAAAACGATCTTAAAAGACTAACTGAAATTGAAGGAATTGCCGAGAAAAGGGTAGAGATTATTGAAAAATCTTGGGAAGAACAGAAAGAGATAAAAAGAGTCATGTTATTTTTGCAATCTTACCAGATTACGACCGGATATGCTGTTAAAATATTTAAAACTTATGGAAATGCTGCTATTAAAAAATTAGAAGAAAATCCTTATTGTTTGATTAATGATGTTATGGGTATCGGGTTTAAAATTGCAGATAATATTGCTCAAAAATTAGGCATTGAAGCTGATTCTCCTGAAAGAATAGAAGCGGGGATAAAATATATTTTACAGGAATTAGCCAATCAAGGACATTGTTATGGCGTAAAAAGCGAAATCATTAAATTTGGTAGTGAGTTATTGGAAGCGGATGAATCGTTATTCGAAAAAGCTTTAAATCATTTGAATGATGGCGAGGAAATTATTATACAATCAGAAAAAATCTGGTTGCCATACTATTACTATTCAGAATTGGGAATATGTAAAAAATTAATCAAATTAATAGAATATCCCCACCAAATCATTAACATTAATCTAAAGGAAAAAATAAAATCTATTGAAGAAAAATATCATATTACATTTGCCCGGGAACAGAAAAAAGCTATTAATCAAGTGCTTCTAAATCGGATACTGGTACTGACCGGAGGTCCCGGTACAGGAAAAACTACGACTACCTTGGGACTCATTGAACTCTTTAAAGAATTAAAATTCAATATAACTTTGGCAGCCCCAACTGGCAGAGCAGCAAAAAAAATAAGCGAGACTACCGGAAGGGAAGCTAAAACCATTCATCGATTACTAAAATACAGTCCAAAAAATAATACATTTTTTAAAAATGAAGATAACCCAATTCACACTGATGTTATTATATTAGATGAAGTCTCGATGATAGATGTTATACTAATGAATCAACTTTTAAAGGCAATTTTACCGGGAACATTTCTCGTTTTAATTGGTGATGTTGATCAATTGCCTTCGGTTGGTCCGGGAAATGTGCTTAAAGATATTATTGAATCCGGGGTTATTCCTGTCGTAAGATTAACTACAATATTCAGACAGGAAAGTAGAAGCCTGATTATTGTTAATTCACATCGGATTAATGAAGGAAAATATCCCATTTTAAAGGGAGAAAAAGAGAGAGATTTTTATTTTCTTGAAGAAGAGATTCCCCAAGCGGCTGTCCGGAAGATAATAAATCTTTGTACGACCCGTTTGCCGTCAAAATATAAAATTGATCCGGTCGTTGATATTCAGGTTTTAACACCCATGTACAAAGGGGAAGTTGGTGCAGATAATTTAAATTATCAATTACGTGAAGCATTAAATCCTAAAGGTACACAAATTAAATATAGGGATAATATTTTCCGAGTAAATGATAAAATAATGCAGATTAAAAATAATTATGATAAAGAAGTATTTAACGGGGATATTGGCACGATCAATAAAATAAACCTGGAAGAGAGTACCCTGGAAGTAAGCTTTTATGAAAGAAAGGTTTCCTACGATTTTGCCGAATTAAACGAATTAGTATTGGCTTATGCTATTACGGTGCATAAAAGTCAGGGAAGCGAATATAAAATTGTAATCATTCCGGTAACTACTCAACATTATTTACTGCTGCAACGGAATTTACTTTACACTGGAATTACCCGGGCAAGAGACATGGTCATCCTCATCGGAACCAAGAAGGCTTTATGGATTGCCATTAAAAATAATAAAACATTTCATCGAAATACCCTTCTTCAGGAAAGATTAAGGGAAATGGTAAAATAAATTAATAATTAAGGAGAATAAATATGGTAAGCGAAAAAATTATGAAATCATTATCAATAAAAACAGATTCAAAAATCGTTCTTTTGGTGGCTGATGGAATTGGCGATATCCCCTCAAAAGATAATAAAACAGTATTAGAAGCAGCTTCCATACCCAATTTTGATGGATTGGCTTCCAAATCAGTTTGTGGCTTAACAGATCCTATATCTCGTGGAATTACACCGGGAAGCGGACCTGCTCATCTTTCTTTGTTTGGATATGACCCATTACATTATCAAATTGGACGAGGTGTGTTGGAAGCATTAGGTGTAGGAATTGAACTTACTCCTGATGATTTAGCTTGTAGGGGAAATTTTGCCACCATGGATGACTCAGGGATAATTACTGATCGTCGGGCAGGAAGAATTCCTACTGAATTAAATGAAAAACTATGCAAAATAATGCAGGATAAAATTAAAGAAATTGATGGAGTTAAAATATTAATTACACCTGGGAAAGAACATCGATTTGTCGTTGTATTTAGAGGAAAAAATTTAGAAGAAGAATTATCTGATGCTGATCCTCAAGTAGTAGGAAAAGAGATGAAATACACCGAGCCTTTAAGACCGGAAGCAGAAAAAACTGCCGGGATAGTTAATAAATTTATTAAAAAGGCTGTTGAAGTACTAAAAGAAAGTTCTCCGGCCAATACTGTTTTATTAAGAGGAATTGCCAAACATCCGGGTTTGCCTACTATGGGAGAATTATTTAAATTATCTCCCGCGGCCATTGCTACCTACCCCATGTATAAAGGTTTGGCAAAATTGGTGGGAATGGAAATATTAGGTGCCTGCGAAACAATTAAGGATGAATTTAGAACATTAAAGGAAAATTATGAAAAATATGATTTCTTTTACGTTCATATAAAAAAAACAGATAGCTATGGGGAAGATGGAAATTTTGAAAAGAAAGTAAAAGTTATCGAAGAAGTTGATACATTTATACCTGAATTACTAAGTTTAAATCCGGATGTAATTGTCGTAACAGGTGACCATTCAACACCTGCCAGATTAGAAGGGCATAGTTGGCATCCCAATCCATTTATGCTATTTTCTAAATATATCAGGGTAGATGAAACGAAGCAATTTTCAGAAAAGGAATGTATAAATAAAGGTGGTTTGGGAAGATTTTTATCGGTGGATGCCATTCCTTTAATGTTAGCTAATGCTTTGAAACTTAAAAAATTTGGAGCATAAATTATAATACAACAGGGATATTTAAACAATGAATAATATAGATGTCTTGCTGATTCCGGAAGAAAGATTTTGTAAAGAGAAAGAATTAGGTGGTAAGCTAATTGTAGTTATAGATGTTTTAAGAGCATCAAGTACAATAGTAACTGCTTTGGCTCGAGGATGTAACGGATTCATTCCGATTTTTTCACCTGATGAAGCAAAGGATAAAGCAAAAGAATTTACAAAAGGAGAAGTGTTATTAGGAGGAGAAAGAAAAGGTAGAAAAATTGAAGGATTTGTTTTGGGTAATTCTCCCCGGGAATATAAGAAAAAAATAATAAAAGACAAAATAATTATCTTTACAACTACCAATGGAGTTAAAACTTTAGAAATGGCAAAAAATGCTTCCGGGATTGTTATCTGTAGTTTTTTAAATTTAAAAGCAGTTTGTGATTATTGCTTAAACTTTAAGGGGGATGTTTTGGTTATCTGTGCCGGGAAAAAAGGAAAATTTTCTTTAGAAGATTCTGTATGCGCAGGAATGTTGATTAATTCTTTAAGAAAAAAATCACCTGAATTTTACCGGGAAACAGATGCAAATTTAATCGTACAAATACTTTATAATCAATATGCTGATAATATTTTAAGGATGTTGAGAAAATCTCAGCACGGTCAATATTTAGAAAGTATTGGATTGGAAAAGGATTTAGAATTTTGCTCTTCCGTAGATATTTTCGATATTGTTCCGATATTTAAGGATGGAATGATAATTAGCTGTAAGCATAATTAGTCATTAGTGAATAGTGAATAGTTCGTTAGTAAGGAAAAGATAAAGAAGTTGCGGGATACAAGTGTAAGTAAAATACAGTACAATATAAACTAATTAACTAATTGATAAATTAACTAATCCTACACAAGGATGAATAATTATAGGAAGAAAACAGATAAGAGAAAATAGATAAGAAATTAGAGATTGTAAATATTAAAAAAAAATGCAAAAAACATTATTAAAAATTTATCAAAGTTTATATACTCATTTTGGTCCTTTGGATTGGTGGCCGGGAAGTACACCTTTTGAAATAATCATAGGAGCAATCCTTACACAAAATACCTCCTGGAAAAATGTAGAAAAAGCTATCATGAACTTAAAAGAAGAAAATTTGTTACATCCACAAAAACTTTACTTAATGGAAGAGAAAAAATTGGCGTTTCTAATAAAACCCTCAGGTTATTTTAACGTAAAAGCAAAGAGATTAAAGAATTTTTTAAAGTTTTACATCGAAAATTATGACGGTTCCTCTAAAAAAATGTTTTTAGAGAATAGTGAAAAATTGAGAAATAATCTATTAGCAATTAATGGAATTGGTCCGGAAACTGCGGATAGCATCTTATTATACGCCGGAAATAAACCATTTTTTGTTGTGGATGCCTACACTAAAAGAATATTTTCCCGACATAATTTTATTTCAAAAAATGATTCTTATTATCAAGTGCAGGAATTATTTACAAAAAATCTTCCGAAAAATATCGAGTTATTTAATGAATTCCATGCGCAAATTGTCATGTTGGGGAAGAGTGTTTGTACCAGTAAAAATCCAAAATGTTCCATTTGTCCAATTAGTTACTTAAGGAATTAAACATACTAAATCTATCTTCAATGATTAAGTTTTTTAAATAAAAATCAAAAAATAAAAATATTTTTTAAAAAAGAAGGATTTTTTATTAAAAAAGAGAATAGTTAATTATAAGTGGATTATTATTCAAAATTCTGAATATTTACTATTTTTATATCAAGCCAGATTATTTAATAGTTATTTAAGATATTTTCAAATAACTAAATATAAATAATAAAGGAGGTGTAATAGTATAGAAACAGAATAAAATAATAAGAAAAGTATATTTTAAATAATAAAGGAGGAAAAAATGTTAAAGAAAATTGGTTTTATAATGTTGGTTATTTTAATCAGCGGAATGTTCGCCGTAGGAACACTCGCAGCAACTAAAGTGTTAAATGTCTATGGTGCCTGGGCAGGAGCAGAATTAGAGGCATTTGATAAGATGGTGAAACCTTTTGAGGACGCAAATGATATTGATGTGGTGTTAGCTGGTTCTCGAGATCCGGCAGTACTAATTACTCGAGTGGAAGCCGGTAATCCACCTGATGTATCCACATTACCTAATCCGGGAGCGATGGTAGAATTTGCTAAAGCTGGGAAATTAGTAGATTTAAGTACTTTTATGGATGTAGATACTTTAAAGAGCGACTACTCTTCAACCTGGATAGATTTAGGAAGTTATAAAGGTAAACTTCAAGGTGTATTTCTTTCTGCTGACTTAAAAAGTTTGGTCTGGTATAATCCTAAAGCCTTTGCAGCCGCTGGTTATACTACACCTACTACCTGGGAAGAAATGTTAGCTCTTTCTGATAAGATGGTAGCGGATGGAAAAACTCCCTGGGCTATTGGACTGGAATCTGGTGGTGCAAGTGGTTGGGCAGGAACGGATTGGATTGAAGATATTATGCTCCGTACCGTAGAGCCTGAAGTATATGACTTATGGGTTTCCCATGGAATTTCCTGGGTTGATGATAGGGTACAAAGGGCCTTTGAACTATTTGGCCAGATTGTTTTAAACGAGAAGTATGTCTATGGTGGACCTAACGCAGAACTGACTATCAACTTTGGTGATTCACCGGATGCCTTATTTACTACTCCGCCGGATGCCTACATGCATAAACAAGCCACTTTTATTAAGAGCTTTATACTTGACCATTTCCCCGATTTGGTACCAGGTGAAGACTTTGATTTCTTCCCCTTCCCGCCAATTGATCCTCAATATGGAACACCTGCTTTAGGTGCTGCGGATATGTTTGCAATGTTTAATGATACACCTGACGCAAGAGCCTTTATGAAATATGTTGTTTCTCCGGAAGCTCAAGAAATATGGGTTCATGAGTTAGGAAAACTTTCTGCCAATAAACGAGTAAATCCTGCTGTCTATCCTGATGATTTGACCCGTAAAGCTGCTGAAATATTAGTTAATGCTTCAACTTTCCGTTTTGATGGTTCTGATTTAATGCCAGGTGCAGTAGGAAGTGGTTCTTTCTGGACTGAGATATTAAATTACGTAAGTGGTGTACCTTTGAAAAGAGTGCTTATGACTATTGAAACTACTGCTTTAGATGCTTATAGGAGATAGTTTAAACCTATAATTTTATTTATTTTCGTAGGCTGGGTTTGTTTAAATTTAAATCCAGCCTACGATTACAGTAAAATATTTGTTATCATAATGTTTAGAAAGGAAAGAAGTTTGTGATACATACAAAAAAAATTACTCCCTGGTTATATATATCCCCGGCAGTATTTCTCTTATTCTTTTTTTTAGTTTATCCCTCAATTAAAACAATATATATTTCTTTTTTTGATTATAATTCAGAAAAATTTATTGGTTTAAAAAATTACTTTTATTGTTTTACCAATGAGACTATGCTTATTTCCTTTCGGAACAATGCTTTATGGATAGCGTTTTTTGTTCCTCTAACTGTTTTTTTAGGACTGATTATAGCTATATTATTAGATAAAGTTAAATATGAATCGATTGTAAAGTCGCTAATATTTATGCCTATGGCTATTTCCTTCGTAGGTGCGGGAGTAATCTGGAAATTCGTTTACGCTTATAGACCGATTTCGGCTGCTCAGACTGGCATTCTTAACGCGATTCGTTCATTTTTTCAGTTAGAACCATTACCCTGGCTAATTATTAGGCCCTGGCTTAATAATTTTTGTTTAATTATGGTAGGGGTATGGATATGGACTGGATTTTGTATGATAATATTATCTGCGAGTTATAAAGGCATACCCCGAGAATTGTTAGAAGCAGCTCGGGTAGATGGCGCCAACGAATTCAGAATATTCTGGAAAATTATTTTGCCTTTAATGAAACCCACCCTTGCAGTAGTAGCTACCACTATGACTATTAATGTTCTTAAAGTATTCGATATTGTCTATGTAATGACCAATGGAAATTTCGATACCGAAGTTATTGCCAACCGAATGTATAAAGAGATGTTTATTTTTAGAAACTATGGAAGAGCAAGTTCTATTGCCGTTCTTTTGCTTTTATTTATAATTCCTATGATACTTGTAAATATTCGTCGTTTCAGAGAACAGGAGACTATAAGATAATGAAAAAAAATACCATATCGTTTTCGAGTAGTTCACTTCATCTGATAATAATTATTACTGCTTTCATATGGGTACTTCCAACCGTTGGACTATTAATAACTTCCTTTCGACCTCCTCCTGATGTAGCTGCATCCGGTTGGTGGACTGTTTTTCAACATCCTTTTAATTTTACCTGTTATAGTCTGGAAAATTATCAAAGAGTTATTGCTAAGATTGGGCTGGGAAGAGCTTTTATAAATACTCTTTTTATTACTATTCCTTCTACTATGATTCCCATATTGATTGCTTCCTTTGCTGCTTATGCCTTTGCTTGGATGGAATTTCCGGGACGAAAGTTAATATTTATATTTTTAGTTGGTTTATTGGTGATTCCTCTACAAATGACCATGATACCTGTTCTTCGTATTTTTAGCAATTTGGGGATAGTGGGTACTTTTCCGGGAATATGGTTGGCTCATACCGGTTATGGCCTCCCTCTTATGACTTATTTGTTATATACTTTTATTTCTGGCCTTCCCAGTGAATTATTCGATTCTTCATCTATAGATGGAGCTACTCCTTTTCAGATATTTATTAAAATAGTAATGCCTCTTTCTGTTCCCGCAATTGCTTCCGTCACTATCTTTCAGTTTTTATGGGTTTGGAATGATCTTTTGGTAGCTCTGGTCTATTTAGGAGGAACACCGGATGTTGCATCTCTTACTGTAAGCATAAGCGCTTTGGTTGGTTCTTATGGCCAGGACTGGGAACTGCTTACTGCTGCTGCCTTTGTCTCCATGATTCTTCCTTTAGCTCTCTTTTTAGGATTACAACGCTATTTTGTAAAAGGTATTTTGGCCGGGTCAGTTAAGGGATAAAAATCGCAAACCACCCACCTGTAGGACAGGCATCTTGCCTGTCTATTTTGCTATTTCCCCTCACCCTAACCCTCTTTTACCAATTCCCCCAAATTAACTAATAAAATATGATTAGGAATGCGATTTAAGAGATGTGGGATATAAAAATAAACTTGCAGAATGAGTGATAATTGTATAAAATATTTAAAATCGATTATATAAAATTGATGAAATTATCTTTTATTTTTTAATCGAATTTTATTTTAGGAGAACATCTATGGATGAAGAGGATTTTCAAAAAAATATTCTTGATTTTGAAGATAAAAATCTCTCTCCATATGCTGTAAAAAATTTTCAGGCAAGAAGAAAACGGAAAATATCTCACTCCCTTAGAGGACCATTTGCAAGAGACCGGGATCATATATTATACAGTGGTTCTTTTAGAAGATATATTGGAAAAACGCAGGTAATTTATTTTGCTGCCAGTTTTGATGAACAATTATCCAATCGCAGTATTCATACATTGCAGGTTTCACAAATTGCTCGAACTATCGGAAAAGCCTTGAAATTAAACCTCGATCTTATTGAAGCAATTGCCCTCGGACATGATTTAGGCCATGCACCTTTTGGTCATGATGGAGAGGAAATTCTTAAAGAAATTTGCCGGGAAAGAAAACTCAGCCTATTTTTTCATAATATTCACAGTCTTAGAATTGTAGATAGACTTGCCGATGCCTGCAGGGGAATGAATTTAACCTTTCAAGTAAGAGATGGCATTCTTTCCCATGATGGCGAAATAAATGAGAAATATTTGAAACCAAATCGTAATAAAAGTGAAACTGATTTAAATAATTACTGCAAGAAAAAATATCTAGGAGAAAATGCTCAAATCATTCCGGCAACTTTAGAAGGCTGTGTAGTGAGAATGTCAGATGCTATTTCTTATTTGGGGCAGGATTTTGAAGATGCCATAAGAATAGGTATTTTAAAAAGAGAAATGTTGCCGGGAGAAATTAAAAAAAGATTAGGTGAAAAAAATACAGATATTATTAATACTTTGGTGACAAATATCATTATTAATTCATATGACCGGGATGAAATATTCTATTCTGATGATGTTGCAGAAAGAGTATTCGAATTAAAAAATTTTAATATTAAGAAAATTTACCGAAATGACAAATTAAAGAAAGAAAAAGAAAAATTGAGAACTGAATTTAATTTTCTTTTAAATAAATTTCTTAATGATATAAAGAATGTAGATGTGAATTCATTAATTTATAAAGAGTGGATTTTTAATAGAGGAACAAGTAAAGGTAAAAATTACGTAAACAATAATTCTCCTGAACAGGTAGTAATCGATTTTATTGCTTCCATGACTGATAGATATTTTTACCAGGCTTGCAAAAAATATAAAAAATAATTATTAATATAATTTTTTTAAATTTTAAAGGAAAAATAGAATGCTTGATAAAATTCAAATACTCCAAGGTGATATTACCTTACAGAAGGTTGATGCTATTGTAAACGCTGCCAATAATTCTCTCCTCGGAGGAGGAGGGGTAGATGGAGCCATTCATCGAGCTGCCGGTCCGGAGCTTTTAGAAGAATGCCGAAAATTAAATGGATGCCCTACCGGTGAGGCAAAAATAACCCAAGGTTATAATCTGTCCGCGAAGTGGGTCATTCATACAGTTGGACCCGTTTGGAAAGCCGGTTTTAACAGTGAGGATGAATTGCTATCACGATGTTATCGAAACAGTCTTGCTTTAGCTAGGAAATTTAAACTTCAATCCATAGCTTTTCCTGCTATTAGCACAGGAGTATACCGGTTTCCCATTGAACGGGCTACCGGGATTGCAATCAATGAAACCATTAGATTTTTAAAAAAGAATCGCTCTATAAAAAAAGTTATATTCGTTTGTTTTTCCAAAGAAACATATGATACTTATTTCAGAGTTTTAAAAACACATGAATAGAAAAATTTGAATAGATAGTAGTGAAAATTATTTGTATAATGTTTTTATACAAGATAAATATAAATTAAATAAAAATAAAGGAATTATTTTGAATTTTGACAAAAAAAAGACAATATTATTTTTCTAATTATAATTTTACTTCTTCTTTAAAAGAAAAGAAAAAAAAACGTATAAAGTTATTCGTTCTTGGAGCAAGTGCTTTATTAATTATTGCTTTAATAGGATTTGGTTTTAAATTACTTTCTTCGCCCGAACAAAAAAAGATTATTGACTCTGAACTCGAACCTTCCTTTTCTGAAACATCTTTAGATTCGAAGAAAAATCCAGAGAAAAATGATTTAGAAAGTTTAGTCGAAGAAAATTTTATTGAAGGTTTTACCGCAAATACAGAAAAAAAAGTGATTACTGTTCAGGAAGATTTAATCCCGGAGAAAAAAGAAATTGAAGATGAAAAAGTAATATTGGAAATAGTAGAAAATGAACTGGTTATGAAAGAAAAAGAAGAGGGAATTACCATTGATGGTTGCCTTCAAGCCGGTGATACCCTTTATGATTCATTAATCGAAGAGGGGATTACTGCGGTTGAAATACTTGAATTACAAGAAAAGCTGAAATCCGTTATTGATTGTAATCATATTCCTGTAGGCGCCAAGTATGCTTTAAAATATAATCCTGAAGGTAAATTGACAGAATTTATTTATGAGCCTTCCCCTATAGATGTTTTTCATATAAATATTTCAGAATCTGAATCAGAAGAATTAAAAATCGTCAAAGAAGACGTTAATAAAGAAGTAGTGAAATTAGAGGGAATAATTAAAAGTTCTTTATATGAATCGATGTTGGAATGTGCAGGGTCTCCGCAGGTAGCTCTTCAAATTGCTGAGATTTTCGGTTGGCAAATTGATTTTCTTACTGAATGTCGGGAAGGTGATACTTTTAATATTTTGGTAGAGAAACAACAAAAAGGAGATTTTTATCGTTGGGGAGAAGTGATTGCTGCTCAATACGAAGGAGAACTTCTTAGTAAACATACAGCCATTTTATTTGAGGATTCATCCGGACATATAGATTATTACAACGAAAAAGGGGAATCATTAAAAAGAGCTTTCCTAAGAGCACCATTAAATTATAAATATATCAGTTCTTATTTTTCAAAAAACCGCTTTCACCCGATTTTGAGAATTTGGCGTCCCCATTTAGCCATTGATTACGCCGCTCCGACCGGGACTCCTATTTCAACAATTGGAGATGGTACAGTCCTTTTCGCCGGATGGAAAAGTGGTTATGGAAATTATATTCAAGTACGTCATCCAAATAATTATGTAACCGGTTATGGCCATCTTTCCCGTTTCGCAAGTGGTTTAAAAAAGGGAGGGAAGGTAAAACAGGGTGAGGTCATAGGATATGTTGGAGCAACCGGATTAGCAACCGGTCCGCATTTGGATTTTTCTATTAGCCAGAATGGTAAAAGAGTAGATTTCTTGAAACTTAAACTTCCTTCAGCTTCTTCAGTTGATTCTCAATATCTATCTCAATTTCAAGAGGTTAAAGATAGATTGCTCGTTAGCTTAGAAGGAGAAGGGGATATAGATTTAATGGCGGAAGGAAAATAAACCTTTTAATTTTCCTATTGGGTAAATTTCTTTTGTCCTTTCCATGGTCTAATTTCTATTGCTGTAAAATGGGTTTCATCTTCCATTTTTCCCATTAATTTTATTTTCAACCCTTTTGATGTTTTTAATTTTCCTTTCCAAATTGTATTATCAATATTAACTTCCCAATGTTGATTATTAAAATCCATTAGACTAAAACTATTTTTAGAAATTCCTGCTTCCATAATTGTTCCGGCTAAAAGACCTTTTGATGGCTGCATCCATTGATTTTCACAGGTATAAATCAATTTATTGTAATAGGGAATTTTTTGGAAAAAAACATTTTCCAGGTTTTCACTAAAGCCATTAAAATACAGAGCAGTGCCTAGTAGTGTACTGATAATTAAACTAGTGACAAGGATGGTTATAAACCTGAATCGATAGCCCCTTTTGGTATGAATAAAGTTATAATAAGCTACACCAAGAAACAGGATAAGAAATATTAACCAGAGGTAAGGCAAACTTATAAAAACAGTTTTTAAAAAGCTGTCTCCAAGATAATGATAGATATCCCAATCGAGTTGTCTAAACATAAATAGGATCATACTGAAAGCAAAGCTGCCTAAAATTATCGAGATACCGAATAGAAACCATATGAAATAATTTTTAGTTGCAAAATATCGATAAGATTTTGGCTTAATATTTTCTTTTTTTATTTTTTTAAAGACTTCTTCGCTTATATTTTTCATTTTTTAGAGATCAATTCCTTCCTTTTTTAATTCCCGGATAATTGCTTTTTTTGCTCTGTTTAAAAGAGTGGCTATTGTGCCCATCGGCTTATGCAAAATATCACTAATTGCTCTATAATCTTTATCCTCAATAAATTTTAAGATTAATATTTCTTTATATTTTAAAGGTAACCGATTAATTATTTCTAAAACATGTTCGTATGATAATTTTTGAATATTCGTGTTTTCTACATCTAAAGTTGATTGTAGAATGCTATCCAAATCTTTTTCTTCCCAGGATATTGCCTGGGAATATATTTTTTTCTTTCTAAAAGCACTAATTGTAGCATTGTGGGTTATTCGAAATATCCAATTGGAAAATTTAAGACTCAAATTAAAGTCGTTCAAATTCTGGTAAGCCTTAATAAATGTTTCCTGTAATATATCTTCTGCATCCTGTTTATTCCCATTTGAAATTTTCATAATATAATTAAGTAGTTCGCTTTCATAACGCTTCATCAAGCACAGATAGTATTCCTGATTTTTTAAAGTTAAGACGACTAACTGTTCATCCGTTTTATCAATACATTCTTTTATTGTAACTACCATATTTTTTTGACTCTTTCTATCTAAAATCTATATTTAATTATATCACTTTTTTAGTTTTTTATGTTGTCTAAATATAGAGAGATAGTATTTTAAATGCCAGAGAGCATGAAAAATACCGATTAGAGTCATTAGTATGGAAAATTCTACATGCCAGTATAGAAAATTAAAATTTATCGATTTAAACCATTCAAAATCTCTAATAAATACCAATATCATTCCTGTTCCTGCTGAACCGATAAAACTGATCAATAAAAGAATATTCCAAAATTTTTTCTCGCGGGGTAGGGTAATTTTTAATTTTCGTGCCCAAAATTTCCCACCAAAATATATGAATAAAGTTATAAAAAAGATTTCTAAAAAATTATAATCAGGCAAAAATGCTTTTTTGGAAGAGGGTTCAACGGAAATATCAGAAGTTGCGGCTTCTGCTTTTA
>CAZMLS010000018.1:16838-22614 GCA_964567215.1 uncultured Atribacterota bacterium
TCTGCTTTTATATTCCAAAGTGAGGCAATATCCATAATCCGCATCTTTTTTAATTCAGTTCCTTCTATTTCTACCGAAAATTCCTCTTCATGTTGTTCGTTGGTGTCCTCATTTATTATATCTAAATTAAGGGAAATGAAGTTTTCCCTGTCTTCGGGGGCAGGTTGAGAAAGGTCGCAGATACCATCACCGTCTGAATCAATATATCTATTGCATTCTCCCGGATAGGGATCATCTTCCAAGCCAAAAGGGCAATTATCCCAAGAATATGCAGACACTGTATTAAAAATTAATAGAAGCAGAATCATACATATTAATAAAAAAGGTTTTCTTAATACATTTTCCATTAGTATTTTCTCCCAAATATATATTTTATTTTAATATTAAACAATTCAGGGCTCATGTTAATTACTAAAGCACTGTTCTATTTTATAATACGCGAATTATCATTATTTTCTTTCAGAAAGATAAAAATATAATTCTTTTATTCAATAAAAAAAGGAGTTTTGCAATTTGTGTAGAATTAAGATATATATTGGGTAAAAAGCAGCATCATCTTCAGGTGACCCGCCTCTCTATCGGCATTTGAAAAACAGTATTGAGTATCGAATATGTAGTATCGAGCTAAAATACAGTAATTGAGTAATAAATAATAAATAATCAGTAATAAGAAAAAGAATTGGTTAATTAATTACCTAATTGGTCAGTCGGCCAATTGGTAAATTAAAAAAAATATTAAGGAGGAAATAAAAATGGATAAGAAATATATGAATAAATATTTAATATCGGTGTTGATTATTCTAATTTTTATAATCGCATTTAACTTGAGTTATTCAGCTGCTCAGGAAAAAACTACTTACCGGAATGCAGTCTATTTTACGGAGATGGCTGTGAAAAAAATGGAAGAGGCTATAAAAGTTTATGGTGGTGCTGATTATCCAAATAAGCCAATATGGGCAGAGGCTATTGAGTTTGGCGAAAAAGCCATTAAGGCAGATCCGAATTATATAGAAGGTCATTATTATCTTGCACAAATTTATCAATACACGAATTGGTATTTTAAGGAAGCAAGAGAATGGGATAAATATATTGAGCTTATTAAAGAAAATAAGGCGATTTTTCCTCAAGTTGAAGAAAAATTAGCTTACGCTTATTATCGTCTGGGTTATTCAGCTTACCAAAGAGAAGAATATGATATTTGTATTAATTATTTAGAGGAAGCAGTGAAGGTCGACACGGAGATGATAGAAGCACATTATTGGTTAGGCAGAGTATTCTATGAGATTGGAGAGTTAAACGATTCTTACTCTTCCTGGAGACGGGTATTAGAGATTGATGCTCAATATCCAAAAGCAGAATATTTCTTAAATAAGGTAGAAAAATCAATGCAATATGGAAAGGTTGCTTATGAATTCTATGAAGCCGGATATATCCTTTACGAGCAAAAATTATATGAAAATGCGATTTATAAATATCGACAGGCAGTTAGAAGTAATAATAATTTTTCTGATGCTTATTACTGGTTGGGACGTATTTATTTCGAGCTGGGAAATTATCAGGAAGCAGTAAATAATTGGAAGGAAGTATTGCGACTGGAACCTGATAATAAGGATGCAGCTTACTGGCTAAATCAAGCGGAAAAACAATTAAAATAGTCGTTAGTGAATAGTAAATAGTATTTAATTTAATAGAGAAAATTGAAGCCAGGAGCCAGAATAAAACAATATTGAATATCGAGCATGTATTATCGTGCCAAGAAAGAAAAACCAAAATAGTTAGGAAAGAATGAGCCAAGCGACTAGAGTATATCATTCTCTTCTCGTAGGACAGGCGTCTTGCCTGTCCTACGGGTATTTGAAAAATAATATTGAGTATCGGGAATACTGTTTTCTTATATTTCTTCCTCTTTTATTTTCTTAACTATATGCCCAATACTATATACTGAAATACTGTATTTACTATTCTAATCTCATAAGATATAATATAAATATCAATAATAGTTAATTTTCTGTTATGGAGTGGAATGAATGAAAATTGCCTTCTTTACTAATTGTTATAAACCTTTAATTAACGGAGTTGTCACAAGTATAACATCACTAAAAGAAGCTTATGAAGAAAAAGGGCATGAGACCTATGTTTTTGCTCCTCAAGTGGAAAACTATATTGATAAAGACAAAAATATATTCAGGTATAAATCAGTAAATTTAACCAAAAAAGTAAACTATCCACTACCAATACCATTCTCATTCAGCGCAAAAAAAGTAATTAATGAATTTAATCCCGATATCATTCACATTCATCATCCTTTTATATTAAGTTCTGTAGCTAAGATGTATGGGAAACGGTTAGGGGTTCCCAAGATATTAACTATCCATACCCAATATGAACAGTATGCTTATTATATGGCCCCCATTCCTTCAAAAATAACTCAGGAAGCTATAAAAATAATTGTTTCTAATTTTGCATCCAAAACTGATTGCATCACTACGCCATCTGAATCAATGAAAGAATTATTAAGAGAATACGGAATAAAAAATAGAATTGAAGTCATTCCCAATGCGATCAAAATAAATTCTTTTAGGAATAAAAACGAATCTAAATGCCTGAAAATAAGGGAAAAATATCACTTAGGTGAAGACGAGAAAATAATTCTTTTTGTCGGTAGAATAGCATCTGAAAAAAGTATAGACAAAATTATAAAAGCTGTAGCTATAATAAAAGAAAGAGGAATTAAAAAAGTCAAACTGCTTATCGTTGGAGATGGTCCGAATTTAGATGAATTAAAACATCTTGTACAAACTTTGGGAATTGAAGACGATGTTATTTTTACCGGAGCAGTCGATTATCAAGAAATCCAACATTATTATAAGGTGGCATATTTATTTGCTATTGCTTCTACTACAGAAACTTTCGGTATTGTAACTATTGAAGCTTTGGCATCCGGACTTCCTGTATTGGCAGTAAAAGCTCCCGGGGCAGTCGATATATTAACTGACGGTAAAGACGGGAGATTGGTGGATAATGATGTCGGGAAATTTGCCCGGGCACTTGAAGATATGATTAGAAAACCTGAATTAAGAAATAAATTCTCTAAAGGAGCTATAAAAACCTCTAGTAAATACAGCATTAATATCATATCTGAAAAAATGTTGAATCTCTATAGTGAAATAATAGATAATTATGAAAATATCAATTCAGAATGGAAGAGTAAATTAAAGAAATTTTTTACCGGTGAATTAGGAAAACGGAAATAAAATATGAAAAATAGAAATAATATTCAAATTTTTTTAATAATTTTTTTATCTTTTCTGTTTACTTTAATAAGTCAAGCAGCTCCCTCAACGCCATCAGAAATCATCAATGAATCTATTGATGTGTTAAAAGAAATGTCTTATGCTAAAGATAGCGAAGCTTTTGGGCTCTGTTAAAAGAGGCAAAAGGTATTGCGATTTTTCCGGCGATACTTAAAGCAGGATGGGGTATTGGCGGACAGTATGGGAAAGGCATAATATTTAGAAAGAATAACAAGTTAGGTTTGTGGTACGGACCTGCCTTTGTAAAAATTAAAAGTATAAGTATTGGTCCGCAAATAGGAGTGCAATCTGTTGCACTGGTTTTAGTTATATACAATGAGCGTGGAATGGAAGGATTTATGGAAAACAATTTTACTTTAGGAGGCAGTGCCGGTATTGCAGCTGGACCTCTTGGAAGGTCTCTTTCTGCTGATACAGATTACAAATTTAAAGCCTCTATATACTCTTATTCTATAAGCAAGGGTGCATATATAGGTGCTTCTTTTCAGGGTTCAACCATCGAAGAAGATAAAAATTTAAATGAGTCGTTTTATAAAAAAGTCATCACAAATAATGATATATTAAAAAATAAGATTACTATAAATCCGGCAGTTATAAGACTTTTACTACTTGTAAAAAAGTTAATCAAATAAGTGTGAAATAAGATTTGCAAACAATAGTAAAGAAAATAAAATTAAAAATATAAATTTAGAATCAACTGATTATATTTACAATAAATTGAAAAAAATAATCAAATGATGTATTGAATGAATCAATAATTCTCCACTTCATAATTCTTTTTTTTATCTCCGGATGCCTTTGGAATATCTCACTTGTAGTAGTGCTTTTAAATATTTGCAATATTTCCCCGGGTGATATCTTCGAATGTGCATCTAACAGAAAATAAAAACATTCCTTACCTGTTCACAAAGTGTCTATCTCTATCGAATACCGTTTTTGCATACCTTCAGCTATTTCTTCTATTATTTTCATAACTGTTTTGTAAATTAATGCATTGCTATACTTCACCGGAAATACATATGATAATGCCCAGCATAATTATATCCTTTTTAAATTTCTCCTTTACTGATAATAATGATACTTCTGAATTTACCCTGTGGCAAGCCACAGGGTAATTACAAATTTAAAAAATAACAAAAAAATAATTGATATAAAATATAATAATATTATTAAATAAATATAGTGCTCTTATATAATTAATATATAAAATGTTTCCTTTTGCGTGATATTACTATGTAATTGCCTATTATTTAGTTTTATATATTGTCGTCTTTAATGTGATATGTTTTTTTATGGTCTTTATCCCGTTTAATGAGAAAAAAAGATAAATTACAATTTTTAAAATAATATTTAATTTCTGTTGGTAAATTTATAATCTTTAATTTACGTATAAATAATATTACAAAAAAGAGGTGAAGGTCAAATTGATGATATTGTTGATTGATGGTGGCGTTTAGTGAAAATTTGTAAAACATACGAGATAAATTAATAGTAGCTAGTTATATTGTTTAAATTAATAAAAGGATGCCTTCCGTTTTATAATAAGACGGAGAGGCATCCTTTTATTCGCGCGTTAGAAGAAATAGCAATGATTATTATTCTAACTATGATTTAATTATTTATATAAAATTATCCTAACTTTTATCTTTTGTTATGTGCTCAGGTGGTACGATTTTTTTGGCAAACCGGACAGCTTTTTTTTCACTGGAGAAAGCTCTATCTGCAATTTTAATCGGCGAAGGTAAGATATCTCCATTGTAGGTATTAAGACCATATTCAACGATATATTTATCCTTATATGGTGCTATTTTGCAAAAATCATATTTAACTTTCATTTTTCCCCTCCTTTGGCAAAATTCAGATTAATGTAACATTAAGTTTATTGAACTTATATATTAAATTTTTATTTACGAATTGATAGTATTGATATCAGCAAGCATATTATTTTCATCCGGTTCTTTGTCTAAAAGTATGACTACTTTACATTTGTCGGGATTACTATTAAAATTAAGGGCTAAAAAATCAGTATAAGACAAAGTGTAATCTTTTCCGGCAGTTGGGTCATGAGTAAATATTTCCTGATTTTCATCATCGTATCCAATAATGACTCGAGCATGGCTTTGAAGGATGTTTAAACTATAATTTTGTATTGCAATTAATGGAATATTTTCATTTAACAAGACTTTAATTTCTTCAATCGTTTTAGACTTATATTCTGTATCAAATCCCAAATCATTAGCGTAAGATATAAATTTAAAGACTGAACTGCTCCCATTTTTAATTATATTCCTGGCAATTTCATTCTGGTTGATATTTAATCCAAAATATTTAAAAGCCATTGCACCGGATGCAGGTAAGCACCAATTGTATCCACCGAATTTTTCATATGGGACATCTAAATATACATAATCTAATTCTTCAACTTTAATTATAGTGTCATCAGTTTCACTCGGAAGTTCAGG
>CAZMLS010000019.1:0-21961 GCA_964567215.1 uncultured Atribacterota bacterium
GGATTTTATATATATTATAAGTTTTTTAGAACAAGTAAATTAATTTTTCTTAAATGAAAAAGAGAACCATCGTTTCTACAAATATAAATTAAAATTTATAAAATTATTCGATGATTAAAAAATAAAGATTGATTCTCTAAATATTCTTCTTGTTGTAGAGAGAATAGGTAAAATTCTGGCAATCATTTTTAATACATTATACCAAAAAAATTGTTAAATTATTATGCATAAATAATGGCTCCCTTTTACAATGATATTATCCGCTAAAGATTATTAGTACTTTTTTAATACCATGTAAAGTTTCAACCTTTTCAACAACCTCTTCTTTTATTGAGTTGGCAAATTGATGATTTTCCGGTAGGTCAACATCAATTTTAACTATTCCCTCTTTTGCTATTACAGAAATTACAAATACTATTATAGCCAGGGTGCTATAGACAGTAGATTTTGAAGATCAATAATCCTATTCTTTCTTTTTTTCTTTCTCTCCCTTCTTTCCCGATTTATGGGGAAATTTTTCCATAATCTCGGGAAATTTTTCAATTAATTTTTCCAAAGAGCCGGACTTATGCAAAGATAATAATTTAGCCTCCTCATCTTTAACGACAATAAAAGCCGATGGCCTGGCTTTAACGCCCATACCCATCCCTTCGCCAGAACCTTCTTGATCTTTAGCATATTTGCCTCCACCAGTCCCTGAGCCCATGCCAAATGTAACTTCAATGATAGGGATTAAAGTCAATTTTCCTATCTTTATTTCTTCTCCCACCACAGTTTTTGAAGTTATAAAATCTTTTAATTTTTCAAATACCATTTCTACCTGTTTGCTTACTTCTTCTTTCATTTTCAATACCCCCTTAAATTTAATTAATTTTTTTTGCCTTTTTTATTGTTTTCCGAAAATTTTTTGATAAAACCAATTGCAGAATATAATAGGTAATCACAAAACAAAATAATCTGCCCTTTAGAAATAATTCTCCCTCTAAAATTTCCTGTTCAAAGATAGGGTTAAGATAGATATCGTACCCGGAAAAATAAGTGGAAAATAAGGCAAAAAAACCACACGATATCCCGGTATTAGCAGGATTATCAAAACCATAAGATAGCCTTGCCCGAAATTCTTGAGGAGCAATATGTTTTAATACTTTTTTAATAAATTGAAATACCTTAGTTAAAAAGAGTTTATTAAGCAATGTTCTAAAATCAAATTTATTTTTTTTTTAATTTTTTCCTTTTTCTTCTTCTTGACTCTTTCTCGTTCTATAGGAATCTTTAAGCCCAAAATTTTTAAAATAGCTACCGGCTTTTGACTCCCTTTTTTTTCAATATAACAGCAAAAAGCACTAAACAGCCAGTTAATTTTTACCCATAAAACAAGATCATTGTATTTACTTACCTGAATATAAAAAAATATTGGCACAAAAAAGACCAGTATAATGAGAATTAAACAAACCACCAGAATATATTCCATTATAATCAATACAATCATTATTCTAATCTCCGGGACTGTAATTTACTTTTGTATAAAATTTAATGCACTTTACCGGTATAATATAAAAATAAGGTTATTCTTTTCTTGCTACAACCAAAGTACATTTAGTTAACAGGGCGGCAATAGCTCTTAATACATCCAAGGCAGGTAAAATCAGTATTTTTCATATTGTTCAGGATATCTCATAAAGTATTTCTAAATATTTATTATTATCATATATCTATTTTTTATATTATATTATATTCTCTTTGTTATATATATGTCAAACATTGACAATCTTTAAATCAGTATTGAGTATATCTCCATTCCTCCCAATAGACAGGCGTCTCGCCTGTCTATTGGTATCTAGTAAATTAATGTTGGGTATCGCGTAAAGAAAAAACTATTCTTTTATTTTTTAAACTATCCTAAAATAATTTTCACTAATAAATCTTATACATAAAATACTATTGTGATTTTAATTGGTTAGAACAGATGAGAGGATTGTCATCCAGGAATATCTATACAGATGGGTAAAAAGAGTTAATTGAAACAGTAAGCAAGAAATTTTCTAATTTTCGGATAAAATTTTAATTATTATCCTTTCATTTCTTTTTATTTCTAAAAAAGACAGAGGACTAAAAGACAACACAATTCTACTATTTCATTTAAAGCTCCCAGGATGTCACCGGTTATACCACCTATTTTCCCCTGACAATATTTTAATAATAACCAAATAACTCCAATAGTTATTCCCAGTAAAGCTAAAAAAAGAAATTTAAATAAGATTATCCCTGGAATAATTATAATAATTGTAGATAAAATTAATTCTTTTTTTCCTAGGTATTTCATAAATTGCTGACCCATGCTATTTTCAGAGTAAGCCGGTTTACCAAAAAAAGCTGCAGCTATCATGCTCCATCGGCTTAAGGCCGGGATAAAGAGCAATGTTATAAGCTTTATCGAAAGACCTATTTCCCCAAGAAGAACAAATTTTAACAATAAAATAAAAAATAGTGCTATTGCACCCTTGGCACCAATCGCGCTATCCTTCATAATTCTCAAGATATCATCTTTGTTATTTCCACCTGCAAAACCATCCACCATATCAGTAAAACCGTCCAGATGTAACCCTCCGCTTAAACAAACCCAGATTAATAGAATCAATGCATTGTTTAAAAGCGAAGAGAAAGATAAATAATCGATTAAATGATTGAATAAAACTAAAACCGCCCCGATTAGTAATCCCACAAATGGAAAATAAATCATGGAATTTGCAAAATTTTCTGCCAAATCCTCTTTATTTTGGATTATCTCGTCAGGTTGACCAAAGGGAGCAAAAGGTAATATAGTTAAAAAACTAATTGCTAAAAATAAATCTTTTACTATTTTCATTTCTATTCACCTTTTATTTTTATTGGAATACCTGATACCATCAAGATCACTTCATCTGCCATCCCAGCAATGATATTATTCGCTCTTCCCAGTATATCGCGGTAAAACCTACCCAGAGGATTATCGGGAACCAAGCCCATACCAACTTCATTGGATACAATGATTACCCGGGCAGGCACTTTATATACACCTTCGGCTAATTTCTTAATTTCCGATAGAACTTCTTCCTGCCACATTTCATCTCCTATTTTTTCTTCTTTTCTCAATAAGAGATTGGAGGTTAGTAAAGTTAAACAATCAATCAGAATGACTTCCTTTTCCAAACCTATTTCATCAATCAATGCTTTAACTTTTATTGGTTCTTCAAAAGTTTGCCAGTTAGTCGGCCTTCTAACTTTATGCTTTTGTATTCGAGTTTTCATTTCACTATCCTTAGGTTGACCGGTAGCAATATAAGCTACTTTTTTACCTGTTTTACCGGCCATCTCTTCAGCAAAACGACTCTTTCCGCTTCTAGCTCCTCCGGTAATAAAGATTAATTTTCCTCTATTCATAATATTTAATCTTCCTTCTATTCAATTAAATTATCATTTAAATTTTCTTTGTTACTTTTGCATCTGAAAAAGTAGCCATCCGGGTTAAAATTTTAACACCTGCCTCAATAAAACTAATGCCTAAAGCAGCGCCGGTTCCCTCTCCTAAACGCATTTTAAGATCAAACATAGGAACTTTCCCGATATACTTTAAGGCAACTTCATGCCCTTTTTCTACCGAGTTATGGCTTGTAAAAATGTAATCGGCTACTTCAGGAGAAAGATTAAGAGCAATCAATGCACTGGCAGCAGAAATAAAGCCATCGATTACGATAGGAGTTCGGTGGGAAGCGGCGGCTAAAATACATCCTGCCAATCCCCCAATTTCAAATCCTCCGACCTTCGATAAAACATCTAACCCATCTTTGAAATCCGGTTTATTCACTTCCAGGGCTCTTTTAATAACCTGAATTTTATGTTTAAGTTGTTCCTTTTTTATTCCGGTTCCCGAGCCGGTAACCATCTCTGCATCTGATTTAGTCAGACAGGAAACAATAGCGCTACTTGCCGTTGTATTTCCAATTCCCATTTCTCCCAATCCGATAATATCTATTTTCTCTTTATCCCACTCATCTTCAAAGACTTCAATGCCGGAAATGACAGCGTTTTCCGCTTCTTCTCTGCTCATTGCCGGACCGATCGCCATATTCTTTGTACCATAACTTATTTTTTTAATTATAATTCCTTTATCTGAAGGAAATTCACTGGCAACACCCATATCGACGATGATAACTTCCGCCCCGATATGTTTGGCTAAAACATTTATTCCGGCACCCTCCCGGATAAAATTATACACCATTTGGAAAGTTACTTCCTGCGGATAAGCACTGACCTTTTCTTCGGTGACACCGTGATCACCCGCCATAACAAAGATGACTTTTCTTTTGATGACCGGGTTAAGCGTTTCGGTAATGCCCACCATTCTTCTAGCAAAATCTTCTAATTTTCCCAAACTTCCCCGGGGTTTGGTTAGATTATCCAATTTATCCCCGGCTTTTTCCATCATCTCAAAATTTACGGGAGTAATTTTTTGGATGGTTTCTTCAATTTTTTTATTCATTTTTATTTTTTTCCGTCTTTTGATTTAGACTCTTTTCCCACCAATCTTCAAGATGTGCCGAGTCATTTATAAGATTAACAAATGCAGAGTGATCATAATAATTAATTACATTCAAAGCAGTTGAATCTTGTCCAATATTCCATATTTTATCCAAACCTATATTTAAAGCATTCGATAATATTACTCGAATGGTTCCACCATGACAAACAATAGCAATGGTTTCATCATTTTTCTTTGCATTGTGTTTATCCAATATTTCATTCAATGCCTTCGTTACCCGTTCATTTAATTTAATTATACTTTCACCCTGGGGAATAACGGCTTTTACATCAATATTTTCCGGCCAGGAATTAAAATATTCCCCATACCCAAACTTCAATTTTACTTCTTCAAAGGTAAGTCCTTCCCATACTCCAAAATTAATTTCTTTCAATTGAGGAACAATATTTATATTCATACCTCGATTTTGAAAAACGATTTCCGCAGTGTGACGCGCCCTTGATAAATCACTGCAATAAACAGCATCCACCTTCACTTCTCTTAAACGTCGCGCTAACCTTTTCGCCTGACATATTCCCTTTTCTGTTAATTTTACATCCTGGAAACCGCAAAATTTTCTATTTACATTTCCTTCACTTTCTCCGTGTCGAATCAAAAGTAATTTTACTGCCATTTTCCTGTAAGTTTTCTCCTTTTAAAAAATAAAAAAACATCATCCTCTTTTTCCACGAAGAGATGATTATTTACTTACAAACAGAAAAGTGTTCTGGCTTAAGGCTCAACTCAATTGCTGTTTTTATCACCCATTACAGTAGCGGGACTGCGGTGGAATTTCACCACACTTCTCTTAAATCTGTTTGTTTAAAAAATACTAAATATTTCTACTATCTTTTTAAATTGCTAAACCATTTTTCTTTTTCTAAATATGTTTTTATTTTATCCCGTATTTTTCTAAATTCATTAATAATTTCTTCTTCGTTTCCTGTGGTCTTAACAGGGTTTTTGAGAATCCAATTTATTTTTTTCACTTCTCCGGGGAAAATAGGACACCTTTCCGCCGCATCTCCACACAAAGTAACCACAATACTTATTTTATCAACAGGAATTTCCCAAAGGTTTTTCGACTTTTGCTCGGAAATATCAATTCCCACTTCCTGCATCACTTTTATCGCTACCGGATGTATTTCATTTTGATCTGTCCCGGTGCTGAATATCTTTACATCCTCGAGTAAAATATTTCTGGCAAATCCTTCCGCCATCTGACTACGGCAGGAATTCCCTGTACATAAAAATAAAATTCCTTTTTTTAATATACTCATTTTTCTTCTCAATTCTACTTACTTAATAATTTGCCTTTTTATTATACATAAAATTAATAAACCTTACAAAACATTTATCCTTTTTGTTGATCTAAAAAATAATAATTTTTTTTCAAAATTAAAAATAAGCAATATTTTAAAAAAATTACTTTGAAAGAAGTTCTTTAATCTTTTTTTCCGGGTAGCGGGTCATTATGACGAGTCCCAAAAGAGCAACAATACTTCCCAACACTAAAGTTAATCTTACTCCCAGAGGATTACTAATATCTTTTCCAAAGATAGAATATAAAAGAGCAAGGCTTGCGGTCGAGACCCCTAAATTAAGTTTCATAAAAAATCCCTGCACCCCAAAATACATAGCTTCTCTTCTCTCACCGGTTTTTTTATAATCAACATCACAAAGTTCAGAAAGTATTACATTAGGAATAATTATTAGAACTGCTGCGGGAAGACCCATGAGTCCTACAAAAATCAGCCCCCATATCCTGGGATTGACCGGGGTCAGACCGGTTAGGGATAGAAAAATAGAAAATATGGAGAACAAACCAAGGCTTATAATCATAATAACTTTCTTTCCTCGAATTCTCGCTAAAAATCCCACAATCGGGAAACAGATAGCCGCAATGATAAAGAGGATAGTAAACATATTACCGGCAAAAGCCTCATTAGTACCCATCAGAGTAATTACAATTGGTATGGCAGATGAACGGACAATATTAAAAAGAAACCATAGAGATATATTAGCAAAAAGGTAGATAATAAAAGCCTTATTTCTTAATGTTTTTTTTAAGGAATCAATAAGAGGAACCTTGCTGGAGGTGGCATTGGAAAATCTTTTCTCATCTATAGCAAATACAGCTGCATATAATAATATGGCGCCAGGGATAGCCAGACAGATAACCATTTTTTGATAAGACCCTACATAATCAGTGCTGTGCATAAATAAAGTTAAAAGAAAAGGTCCAGCAATCATTGCCACCGCTGAACCAATTAGAGAAAAATATCCTTGAGCTGTGGTTATACCAATTCGAGTTTTTTCATTATGGCCAAGTTCAGGAATCAGAGCAAGATAGGGAACGACATATATAGTAAAGAAAAAAAAGTATAAACCAAACACAATAGCCAGGTAGATACCATTGATAAAGGAAGTATGGTCTACAGGTGGGAAAAATATAAGAACTGTGGATATAGCCAGGGGAAGTCCGCCTATAATGAGAAAAAATCTCCTTCTCCCAAATCTTGATGTAGAGCAGTCAGACCAAAAGGCTACTAATGGGTCAGCAATAGCATCTATTATCCTTCCGAAGAGTATCGCTGCTCCTAATACAGTAATAACTCCGAAAAACCTCTCATTGGAAACAAAGGGAACCATGCCTTCTGCTACCCTCTCTTTAGGAGGAAGTAGAAAGGCTATAGCAAAAGTTAACCAGATCGAATCTAACAATACCCATCCTGTTGTCGATAGGTTGTACAGGAAAAATCTCTTTCCCTTAATTTTTTCCAAATCTTTCTCCTTTCCTGAAAATCCTAATACCAGTAATTCGTTTTCTAAATACATTTACATTTTATTCTGTTATTATGAGAAACGAAACGATGGAGCAATCCCTTGATTTGTAATGACTTGGGATTGTTTCGCAATGACAGATCATTGTAATATTATCAAGGAAACACTCTACTGATTTTCAATTTATATTATAGGTTTTTTTAATATAGTTTTTTTCAAATTTAACATTTTTATCTTCATGATATTCTGCTTTTTCTCTTGCCTTATGTAATTTCTTAATATCAATATTCGCTGTTACCAGATAATTACCCTCATAAAAAGAAGATGTGGATAACACACCATCTCTTTTTTCGGTTATGGATAAGGGAGCAAAGATTCCTGCTTGACCTGTAAAATGCATTCCCGCTATCCATCCGTTTAAAGAAGATTTCAAACCATAAAGATATGATTCCTGCACCCTGGGCCAAATCCCCCTTAAAGCCTTCCACTTATTATATTCTTCCAAATTGGCAATGGGTAAAATAACGATATCTACCCCCATTTCTCTGGCAATACGAAAAGTTTCAAAATAAGTAGCGTCCATACAAACAGGGCATACTACTTTACCAAAAGGTAAAGAATAAGCCTCCATTTTAAAACCTCTTTTTATCCCCAGATCAACTTCGAAATCAGTAAGATGCAATTTCTTTTGAGTCCCTATCAAATGGCCATCAGGAGCAAAGAGTGAACCGGCATTATAGATTTCTTTTTTCTCTTTTAAAATATAAGTGCCTGAATAAATATATATACCATATTTTTGCGCTAGCAAAGAAGTTATTCTCTTCATCCCGACTTCTATTGGTTTTGCAACACCCTTAAAAACGGTTTTCAAAAAATGATTATCTCTTTTTGAAAAAGATTTCTTTTCTTTCTTTTTTATCTTAAGCCCTCTTTTATTTAGAATTTGATTTAAAAAATCATATGCTGGAATTACACCGAATAAATCAAAAAAATTATACTCGGGAAAGACAATCAGGTAACTACCATCCTTTACGGCTTGCTCTAAAAATCCACAGAACATATCGATATATTTTTCTACGCAACTTACCGGTTGAATTCTCCTTTGAACGCAAGAAACACAAATATTTTCCGGATTAATATCTTCAGGAAATTTTCTCTTCTTTACCTTTAATTTTGAGCAGTACCTTTCAATTTTTTCTAAAGATATTTTTTTCTCAAACCATTTTTTAATCAGTTTTTCCATATTTACCCATCCGCATTAAATATTTTCATTTTTCGGTAAAATTGGTAATTTAACTGATTTAGCACATTATGTTTCGAGATTGTTTTTTTTCTCTTTTTATTATCTAAGTCGGCGATGAGTAAATTTTTTTGTTCCCTGTTTCTATCCAAATATCCGTCTTCCTTTTCAGTCATCTCCAGGGGAGCATGAATCACCGATTCGCCCCAAAAAACTTTTTCTCCTAAAAATCCGTTAAATCCACTCTCTACGGTAAAAAATTGATTCTGTTGGGTTTCCTGCCACATGCCGTTTATTTGTAAATTAAGGTTTTTTTCTCCTGTAAAACCAACCGGAGACAAAACAATATCCACACCTTTTAAAGCTATTATCCGGGAAACCTGTGGGTAAAAAACATCCGTTGATATAATTATTCCCAACTGCCAATTTTTAAATTCGGTCAGTCCTGTGCTTTCTCCCCGGGAAAATCCCGATTCTCTTTCCCAGCGTGCCAAATAAATTTGCCGTTGTTTCAGCAAAATTTCTCCATTTTGTATTAAGCCGGATTCATGATAGATATTATTTTTTTCCCTCTGCCAATAACTTCCCGGACAAATGATGATTTTATAACTTTTAGATAATTCTTTTATCTGTTCTATGTATTCTCCGGAATCTGCTATTTCCAATAAATTCTGAATATTTCTATCCGGGTAGCAAAGTTGCTGAAAAAAACACCCTGTAAAACCGGGAAAAACAATAATATCAACCTTTTCTTTCATTGCCTTTTCCACATATTCTTTTATTTTCTTTATTAAAATAATCGGTGCATTTATTTTTTTCCATTCACTTGTTTTCCATTCTACCGAAGCAACTTTCATTATTTGTTCTCCTTGATTAAAGCATAATAGAGAGAATAAGCCAGATATCCGCATCCTGTTGCAAACCCGACTCCGGTCTTCGCTTCTCCTGAATTTTTATCAAAACTCTCTGCAAGAAGACCATAATCCATGTCCGCTTTTTTCAACCACTGTAATGCCTTTTCTTTCAATAAGGGGTTTAATATACTTCCGCAAAGTCCAAGCCCTGAAAGTGTACGGGGATGATGATCACCGGCCAATTCGTTTATTTCTGCATTTTCAAAATAATAGGGATATTGAGAGGAGTAATAATAATCGATTGTATTTTGAAAAATCGGATCATTTTTACTCACAAAGCGATAAAAACATAGCGTTCCCAGGCTTCCGGCAGGGTCATTATATAACCTGAAATTCCCCTTTCCGTCCGTAGACCACAAAAACATCTTTTTTCCCTCTATTTTCCTGACAAAATATTTATAGATTCCCTTATAAATATTCTCAATTTTCTGTTCGACAAGCTTTACTTTTTCTGTTTTTCCCTTTTTCAACAAAACTTCCCTATAATGCTGCAATCCTTTCCATAAAATAACATTATCAATCAACACAAAAGAATATTTTGCTGGGTCATCGGAAGGAAGTAAAAAAGTTTTATACAAGCCTGTCTGTAAATCATACTCTCTTTCTATTCGCTCAAATACTTTTTCCAAAGCATTTATTAATGTCTCGTCAATTAGAGAATCTTCCATACTGTCTAAGAGAATAAAATAGCTGGCTGCCTCATCCAATTCAAAACCGGGATATAAGACAGTACCGTCAATATAGTGAGCATGGTCTCCGGAATTTTTACTATGCAGAATAATCATCTCTCTTGCCAAATGTTGATGTAGCTGAGAACATACCAACCTGATAGCAGGAAAAGACCATAAAAAAGCATCTCTTTCCCAAAATGCTCCCGATACATAATAACGCGGACTTCTCGAGGTTAATGCCAGATATTTATCACTCTCCATATCCTTGGCAACAGAATAGAAATAATTAAAAAATAAGTTTTCATTTAATCTAGTTTCCAATACAGGGTCTTTAGGATAGGGAATTGTTTTTTGTTCCAACCAATCTATAAATTCCCGGTAAATTCTTTCATATCCCTTTCTTTTTAAATGGATAAGTGTGGCAGAAGCACCATCCTGGTCATAATTTACAGCTATGTAGAAACAATTTTTATTCCGACAGGATATTTTTAATTGCAGATTTTTCTTTTTTTTTAAAGAATCAAGTTTAAAATGCTTATCTCCACCCAGGGCTAGTGCCAGTGAAACTTTTGAAGAAATTATATTGTAAATCGGGTTGCCCAACCATTTATCTCTGGTTATTTTCTTTTTGATATTTATATCGTGAGAATTAAATCGTAACAAGGATATATATTTTAAATCAAAAAACAAAGATATCTCAATTTCTTCTGAACTTTCAAAATAATAGAGTAATCCCTTTTCCTCAAGATCGGTAAATATTCTTCCTTTAACCTTTATGCCGCCTCTTAAAAAGAAATCTATCTGTGGCAAATAATACCGTTCTCTCGAGGTCTCTATCTTTTCTATTTCTATTTCTTTTCCTTCTTTAAAGAAATGCGGTTCAAATAAATTTTGCTTTCCTTTTAGTTCTACTAAAGCTTTATTAGAAAGAGAAACTACGTTAATATTTTTAATAGCACCATTCCTGCAATCAATCATGGGAATGCTTATATAATGATTGCCTGCGTATAATACTTTGTCATTTTTTTCTATTTCTTTAGGTCTGGTAATAATCACGCTCATATTATATTCACTTGAATTCCTTTAATGCGCGATTCCATTAATTGCACATTTATTCGGATTAGAGAATTTTTTAATTCTGTTTAGTAGATACGGAAAGGGATTTCAGATAGATATGGGGAAATTTATATTTCCCATCTATCCATCTTGCTTTATTCCCTAAAGCTGCCATATTTTTTAATTCTTCTATCGCATTTCCGGCAATCATTACATTTTTAATTCGGCCGGTTATTTTTCCGTTTTTTATTTTAAACCCTAACTGTACATTATTAGAAAACGCGCCGCTGATAACATTCCCTTGCCCCAAACCAAGGACTTGATCAACAATAATACCCTCTTTCACATCTTTGACCATATCAGAGAAAGAAGCATTTCCTTCTCCCAATACTAAATTACTAATCCCGGGGGCAGGAGCGCTCTGGATACTATGTCGCATTCCATTGCCCGTGCTATTTTCTCCGGCTATTCCGGCGGTTTGTAAATCATAATAAAAGTTTTTTATACAACCTTTTTCAATCAGGGGTAACCTTCTCATCCTTATCCCTTCATCATCAAAAGGGGCACTGCCCAAAGTGAAATCGATAGTTCCGTCACTGTAGAGAAAGAAAAAATCTCCCCATATTTTCTGTTCTTTTTTATTCGCCAAAGGGGAAATCTTTTTTAAAACAGTATTCCCGTTAAGGCCGCTCACTATCGGTAGAATTAATACCATCGCTGCATTGGGAGTAAATATAACCGGCATCCGCCCACTTTTAATGTTTTCAATGTTTTCTCCCCATTTTAGTTTTTCAAGTAATTCATCTGTTAAATCTTGGCTTTTAAGTTTGTCTTCCCCTGAATCAAGAGAAGAATATATCATCAAAATATCTTTTTCTTCCACTTTTTGAATCATCATTGAATAAGAAAGAAAAGTTTTTTTATAACTAAAGGCAGCTCCTTTAGAATTTAAATATTCTATTTCATTATTATGTTTCAATATTGTAATATCGCAGCGTAAATTTTTATCAAAATCTTTGATTTGCTCAATCATTGCTTCGCCGATCTTTATCATCCCGGTAACACTTTTATCTTTGATTTTAGAATCATAAATTTTTAATTCATTTTCAACCTTTGGTTTTGTTGTTGTCGGAAAATCGAAACCTGCTTTTATTCCAAATTCTGAAGTAGCAATCGCTTTTTCAATGATTGAATCGGATTCATTCCCTCCGACAACAGAAGAAAAACCAATTTTCCCCTTATTAATTACCCGCAGGGCCTGTCCTTCGTAATCAGAAATATCAACAGATTTTAATTTACCCACTTCGAAATTTACCGGCACTGTTTTACTTTTTAATCTAAATAGTTCTGCTGAATCTACTTTTTCCTTGACTTTTTTAATTAATCGTTCCATCTTATTTACCCCCTACTACCACTTTTTTAATTCGAAGATGAGGGCTGCCAAAAGATACAGGTAAGGGAGCCTGCCCACCTTTTCCGCAACCTCCTGCGGCTTCAATCATTTTTAAATCATCTCCGATTGATTCAATATTCAGAAGGACAGTAAATAAATTTCCACTCAAGACAACATCTTTGACCGGCTCTGCAATCTTACCATCCCTTATCATAAAACCTTCACCGGCACTGAAGGTAAACATTTCAAAAGTAGTATTACCTCCATAGAATTTTTTCGCATATATTCCTTTTTTTACTCCTGAAATCAGATTTTCAAAAGAGGTTTTACCATTTTCGATATAGGTATTAGTCATACGTACGATAGGTTTAAATCTATAATTAAGAGCCCGGGCGTTGCCGGTAGGCATTTCATTCATTTTCTTTGCAGTTTCGCGAGAATGAAGTCTTCCGGTTAAAATACCATTTCTTATTAAATAATTTTTCTTTGTTTTTACACCTTCATCATCATATTTAGAAGAACCTAAAAGATTGGAAATAGAGCCGTCATCGATAACATTCAGTTTTTTAAAACCAAATTTTGTACCCAGTTTCATCAAATTTTTCATTCTATCATCTTCGTATAAAAAATCTGCCTCACTGAGGTGGCCAAAAGCTTCATGAATAAATACGCCTCCCAGGGTTTGGTCTAAAACAACAGTATATTCTCCTCCCTCTACGGGTTTAGCCTTAAGTAAATTTACTGCCCGAAAAGCTGCTTTTTCAGCCCTTAAAGAAATATCTTCTGCTTTTTTAAATCCTTTAACTGTTCCCAAACTTTCATTTGCCATCTGAACATTATCTCCGTCTCGTGCAATCGCAGTGAGACTGACGATTAAGTTAGGTTTCTCATGTCGGATAAAACTACCTTCGGAATTGGCAAAATATACAGTGGAAAAACTATCTCCATAAATAACATTAGTCGATTGTATCTTCGGACTGTAGTTTAATATAATATTGTTATAATTTTCAATTAACTCTTTTTTTTCTTTTAAACTTACCTGACGAAAATCTTTATTTAATTCTCTTTTTACTACTTCTACAACCGGAGGAACTTCGGCCAATCTACTTTTTTCTCTACCGATTAAAGTAGCAATATTTATCGCTTGTCCTACTTTTTCTTTTAATTTATCATATTGATTAAAGGTAACAAAGCTCCATCCCCCTTTAACCAAAGCCCTTACACTACCTCCCATTTGTTGAGAGCAATCAATTTTTTCTAATTTTTTGCCCTGAAAATGAATACTTGTAGATTCTTTTTTTTCCAATCTTATTTCTACATAATCAGCTTTACCGGTGTTTTTTAAGGCATTTTCCAGAATTTTTTTCATTGTTTTTCTCCTTTGATTGTCTAACATTTTTTATGAAATTATAAGACTGCTATTCTTCCCTGGAATTTTTTTCTAAAATTTCTTCTTCTCCTAAATAGATTGGCCTATCCAACCACCAAATCCGTTTACTCCATTTTTCATTAAAATTTTCGTTTTCTTCTTTTATATTTATAAAACCACTTATCTTGGCTTCTACTTCGTCTGCATAGTGAAGGGCAATAGCTGTCAATGTACTTGGTAGTTTTGGTGAACCAAATTCAAAATGTCCATGATGACTCAATATAGTATGTTTTATCATTAATTCTAAATCCGGAGGAAAATTATCTAAACTTTTTATTTTCTGGTTAATCATCTCCAGCCCTATAACAATATGTCCTAAAAGTTTACCCTCATCAGTATATTCAATTGCTTTGTCATAAGCATATTCTCTAACCTTACCAATATCGTGAAGCAAAGCCATGGTTATCAAGAAATCATGGTCTATTTCATGATAGATTTCACATAGTGTCTCGCAAATCGTTATTAAATTATATGTATGTTCGAGTAATCCACCAATGTATGGTTGATGGACTTTTGTTGCAGCAGGTGCTTTTTTAAATTTTTTAACAAATTCCAGGTCTTCAAAAAAACATTTTAGCAGGTTTTTTAAATGATTATTGTTTATCGATTCTATTTTTAAATATATTTCGTTAATCATTTTTTCCAAATCTCTTTTTGAACGGGGCAGATACTCGGTAAAATCCAAAGGAATTGTTTCAGCCATTGATGATACAGTGGCCTGCAATATTCCATTTGCCCTCCTTTTACTTACATGTCCGTGAATCCGGGCAAATTTAATATTTTTATATTTTTCTATCCTTTCCTTCGAAACATCCCAAATGATTGCTGACATATCTCCGCTTTTGTCTCCAATTTTAAAGAACATATCAATCGTCTTATTATCTCTTCTAACTCTGAATTCTACATCTTTTATAACAAAAACATCATTGATACTTGAATTTAAGTATAAATCTTTCACCATCTGTTTTTTATTCATAATTTTTTACCTCTTCCTTATATCAATTAGAAACAGTTATTATCTATTAATAACACATCTCATTAAAATATAAAATAATATTTTATTTTACCAGAAAAACTTATTTGTTTCATTGATTTTTTATCCGGGAAACCTTTCTCGTAAAGAAAATATTTTATCTTTTTGGTTTTTTTAATAAATACATGCCCTGATTATGCTGAATTATCAAATAATCTTTAATATCGCAATAAAAATACCCTTGAAACCTTGACAATGAAAGTGATTTTCTTTATGCTATTTCCAGAAAAACTGTTATTATTAAAAATGCTCAACTCATTGAGTAATACTTCAAATTTATTGCCGAAGTGGCGGAACTGGTAGACGCGCTACGTTCAGGGCGTAGTAGGTGTATGCCTGTGGGGGTTCAAATCCCCCCTTCGGCACCAAATTGTTAATTCACCAATTAGCCAATTTGCCAATTAAATAGTTAGAGAATAGTCATTAGCATATCAGTTACCCAGTCAAATTAATTGGTTAGCCAGTTCAAATTAATTCATTATTGGCTATGAGGGTTATGCAATACTCTCCTACTTTCTAAACGCTAATATGGCGAGATACGAGATACGAATTTGGCTCCTAACTTTTCTTTACATAATCAGATAGCACTTCAACTACTTTATCCATTTCCTTTTTTTCTCCTATACAAATCCTGATAAATCGACTTTCTAATACAGAAAACTCATCCTCCCATGCGGCAGTAGTAAAAATATTATTTTCTTTTAAATAATTCCAAATCTTTTTTGTTTGATTTTCATTTTTAAATTCTACGAAAACAAAATTTGAATTCGAATCAAATACATTAAATCCCATCGCTTTTAGATTATTAATAAAATAATCTCTATTTTTCTTTATTGATTTCCAGGCTTTCTGATAATAGTCCAAATATTTCAAAACTTTCCCTGTGCTTTTTTCTGCTATTCTATTTATCCTGAAATATTGTCCGAAAGCAGATATTTTTTTTATATTTTTCGAATTGGAAATCATAAATCCCAAACGCAATCCAGCCAACCCGAAATCCTTGGAAAAACTTCGGGAAATAATTAAATTCGGATAATCATCTATTAAATCGATTACGGTTTCCTCTAGATAGTTATAATAACATTCATCAACTACCACCATTCCTTTTGCTCTTTGAAGAACATCAATTATTTTCTCTCTAGATATTGAAGTGCCGGTAGGGTTATTAGGATTGCATATCCAAACCAGAGATGCTTCCTCTAATTGTTCAGAAGAATAATTAATTATATAATGACCATTAGTTAAACAATTCACTAAAAGTTTGGAAAAACCTCCTCTGTCCGCACTTGCTTCATACTGTGAAAAAGTTGGCACAGGAATTAAAATCTTTCCCTGATATGCCCGAGTGATCATTTCTATCACTTCATCGGATCCGTTAGCCGGTAAAATATTCTCTATTTTTGTCCCGGAATAAGTTGCTAAAACCTGACAGAGTTCTGAATATCCTCCCCCTGAAGGATAAAGATTAATATGTTCTAGTTCCTTATATAATTCCTTTAAAATTCCCTCAGGTAAAGGATATTTTAAATAAGAATGAACCAAATTTATAATTTTATTTTTTGTTTTTTCCATTATCCATCTCTTTCTCTTTCAATTCTTCGCAATTCTGCTTCACCTAAACCAAAATAATGCCCAATTTCATGGATAACAACTTTTCTAACAGATTCTTTTATATCTTCTTTATTTTTACAGCGTACTTCAATGGGTCTTTTAAAGATAATAATCTTATCGGGCATAACATTTCTGTACCATATGCCTCTCCTTGTATAAGGGATTCCTCGATAAAGCCCTAAAAGACCATAAGGAGACTTTATCTTCATCTCTCCAAGAAGTTCTCCGGAAGGTAAATCTTCAATTACTATAACAATATTTTCCATCTTTTCTTTATATTTATCAGGAAGAGTATTTATCGCTTCCTCTACTAGCTCTTCAAATTCCTTTTCTGTCACTTTCATCTTCTATTCTTATCCTTTTGCTTTTATTTTCTCAACAAATTCTTTCAGTTTTTGAGTATATATATTCCTTATTATTTCTCTTGAAGTTAATTCCATTAAAGCAATCGGTTTTTTTTGGCAAATATTCTCCATATCAGAAAAGATTTTTGTTGCGTCGCTTCCCAGGCGATTACAAAAAAATGCAACATTTTTAAAATCTTTTTTATATAAAGAAATGTAGGTTCTAACGGGAGTAGAAATATTGGATGACCAAACAGGTGTTCCAATGATAATCAAATCATATAAGGAAGGGTTCTTTTTTATTTCCTTGAGCACGGTTAATCTTCCGAGATTAGCATCTGTTCCGGCGCTTAAAAATCCGGCAATTCCTTTCCTGTTTTTTATATCAAATATTTCTTCCATGTCACATTTTAATTGCGCGGATAAATTTTTTGCTATTTTTTTTGTTCTTCCTCTTCTGGAATAAAACACTATCAATATTTTTATTGAAAACACCCCTCCCCAGTCCTTTATAATAAAAAAATTCTAATTATTTTTACCCTGCTGCATCATATTTTGCATCATCTCCTGCATGTTTGGACCTGACGCTTCTACTTTATTCACATCAAATAGGTCATCAGATAATCCTTTATTTATCTCTAAAGATTTAGTTAAAACGGTCATTGTCTGCACTTCATTTATAAACACTTCGATCTTATAAGGCAATTCCCAACTGCCTTTGGCTTTTCTAAAATCGGAAAATGTAGTACGAACCTTATTTCCATCACTGCTATCCCCTTCAGCTTGTACTATAAATAATCTATTTTTATCCACCCATATTCTTTTATAGGGAGATTCTCTCTCTATCTCTAATTCCAGAAGATAACATTCTCTGCCTCCAATTTTCTCTATCCCTACGTATTTCGTTTTATCGGAAATAAATTTCCACCAATTCATTCCCGTTTGAGAGTACATTTGCTCCTCTGCCTGCTCATCAGTAAGTTTTTTCTTCCCAACAAAGGGCGATATCATCCAGGTATCCTGACCATCGGAAATAACAATCACCAACATATTGCCCATTCCCTCTGGCATACCCGCAGATTCAGGAAATTGCATCAAGGTTTCTGATCTGGATTTTTCTCCTTTGGTAAACAATTTCATCTCCGTAATCATCTCTCCTTCAGGTGTATATATCTTTGCGTCAAAAACCATAGCTATGTCCTTAAAATCCTGATTATAGTTTTTATAATTGCTCTCTGCCTTTTTAAGTATATCTGGTAAACTCTGAGAAAAACCTTGGCTTACTACTAAAAATAAGATTACACTCACCACTAATAAAATAACCAACCATTTATTTTTCTTCCTTTTCATCTTTAATTTTTCCTCCTTTTGTTTTATTAACTATTTTACTAATCATTCTACTAAAACTCAAATAATTCTGTTTCTCTTATTATATCCTCGCCAATAACGACTGAAACTCCATCCTAAATTTACCGAAGGAAGACGATCTAATTTAGAACCCCAATTTTTAACTATGGCTCGGGCTCGGATAAAATATTCGTTAATTTGTTTTTGATTTAATGTGCTTAGACTGTTTTCAATAGAAGAAATTATTTCTTCCTCGTAATTAATTATTAAAGGTTGGATTTCAATTTGAGCAGAATTAAAATTTAGTAAGGCCTTTCGATGAAAACGCTCACTCTCCCACCAATAAGATTTTGAATTATAATTTTCTCTTCCTTCAGTATACTCACCAGGAATAATGGTATCGAGAGAAAAGACAGGGAAAAAGGGACTGATACAGGGATTGGAAGCTCCGGTAGTATAAAAGAATTGCCTGTCCTCACTAATTTTTGCAACCAGAGAACAAACTGTTTGAGTCCGGCGAAATAGCTTGTTTGCTGCGTGCAGACACAAGGTGGCACCAAGTCCTTGGTTAGGTGCCCATTGAGGGTCATCCCCATGATCCCGTAAAATATTTACAAAATCTTTTGTAGTCAATCTCTTCTTTCTTCGTGTAAGCAAAGCTCGGGAACGTTTTTCCCGTTCAGCTCCCTTGGCAGCCCAGGTCATAAATTTATCAGAATAACATTTTCGAAAATTAAAATCTTCTCTTTTCTTGCAGTAACCTTTTTTAATTGCGTTATTTATCAATCCTTCAGAGCAAGAATCGTAATCTTTTTGTAAAGATATTATATTTGATATACTCCAAACATCCTTAATTTTCTTCCATGCCCACCAGGTTTTCACTGTCTCTAATACATAAGCTTCTTTCTTGTCGGCAATTAAAAAACTATTCATATACTTTAATTTAAATCGATAACCGCAATTACCTCCCTGCCCATGCTTTTCCAATAATTCAATAATAACTTCAAGTGCCTGCTTCGCGTTAACACTTCTTTCTAAAGCCAGGCGAATTAAATCCATTCCGGTTAATCCTGTTTTATCGGGTTTCTCTTTAGTAAATATTGCTTCATTCCCAATAACTACTCCATATTCATTGGCGCCCATTTCTGCTCCAAACATCCAAAAAGGTTGGCAGAGAAATATTCGTGCTGTTTCCGAAACTTGAGGAATAGTTAAATAAGTACATTTAACGGTTTCTTTTAAACTGTGTTTCCGGCGGGGAAAGATGACGATATTTTGTACTTCATCGGGTTCACGGTCACTATTTTTACCAAAAAATGTTGCTCCGTCCTTGGTAGTAGAACCCAAAGCTACGATAGAATCACACATGATTACACCTCTATCTCTGAATACATTAATAGTCAAGGATTAATTATTTATCTTACATTGCTTCTTTATATCAAAATCCGCATGGTTTAAAATATATATCACTTTGGTATCTTATTTTGGCATACTTGTATAATTATAACAAATTTAATAATTTAAGTGAAATTTTTTAATGATTCGTGTTGAATATTTGAGAAAAGATATCCTAATTAATAAATTGTTGAATTGGTTGGTTGATTGAGAAAATAGTACAAAGAAGACAGAATTCAGGAACCCGCTCTTGCCTAACCCTCGCCCCTCGGAGGGTTAGGGTTAGGGTTAGGGTGAGGGGAATTAGTAAAATAAATATTTTGAATAAAAAAATGAAATACAAAAGAAGGGAAAAATCCATTATGCCCCTACACCTGAATCTTAATTTCTTTGACTCGATACTCGATACTGTTTTAATTATTCACTAACTAACTAATTTAATCAGTAAATTGGTAAATTGGTAAATTTTTAAAACTGCGGAGGGTGGACACAAGGTCTGTCTCTTGTATATTAATAGTAACCACTTATTATCTTTTAATTTACTTTTTACTTAAATATTATTATAATATCTGATGAATAAATAAATGCTTGGACTAAACTAAAGTAATAAACAAAAGTCCGGTCTTAGGAACATTTCATCTTGCTTTTGACATTTTCTTTTTTACATTTTTGCAAATTATTTTCTTCTCTTACAGATAGTTTTATCTCTTCTTTTAATGCCTGAATTATTTTATTGTTTTTATTTTTTTTATTAATTGAATAGATTTTCCATTTACCCACCCTGCTGCTAACAACTAAATCCGCTTCTTTTAAAATGCGCAGACCATGTGAAATGCGTGATTGTTCCATTTTTAAAATAGTTTTTAACTCGCAAACACATAATTCACCATGGAGTAAAAGCGAATAAATTCGTAACCTGGTCTCATCGGATAATGCTTTAAAAATCTTATAATAACTTTTCATTTTTTTCCTTTGTGCTCATTGTAAAATTTTTACATTTTATAGAGATAATTATATTTTTAGCAAAATATAAATATATCTATAATAATTATTTAATAATTTCAATCGGGATCGCTAAAGTCAGGTACAAATAATTCTCCTTTTTCTCTTCCAGATTTTCATTTTGAACCTTTTCTTTTAACAATACCAATTGTAAATTTTCTTTTGTTTTTGCTTTAAGTTCAATTTCCGAACGTAAGGGAATTAGATAATCTACTGAAGTTGATATTGAAATCACTTTTATTGATTTTTCTCCTAAATTCTGCAAGGTGAATTGATTAACCGATCCATCTTCCGAATCAGATGCTAAATTGAATTTCGCTACTGTAGGAAAGATGCTTACCGTTGGTTCGTCCTTTTCTTTTATATAACCGCTAACCCGTAGAGAAAAAGCTTTTTTTCTGGGATCATTACAGTATATTCGAATGCTTTCTTTTGTTTCTCCTATTGCATGTTCACTTGAATCATAGGTAAATACTATCTCTTTTTTTTCGGTTGGAGGGATAACCAGTGGAACGATAATATTACTTTTTATATACTTAGAAGTATCCATTTTTTCAATGACAAGTTCTAATTCACCCTTGTTCTCAACGGTAAAGGTAAATTCAGGAAAGTCTCCCTGGGAAATTAATCCAAAATCCCACTGAGAATTAGAAAGGAAAGCTTTAGGAGCAGGTATTGTTTCCACCTCAGCAATGATATCTATTTTTACTTTGGAAAGTTCAGGATCATTTGATTCAATATAGATGGATTTTTTTATGATTCCTTCATACCCGACAGGATTAAAAGTAGTTTTTAACTCTGCTTTTTTTCCCGGAAGAATATGATCAGAAGAAAGCATGGTAGCTGTACAGCCACAGGCAGCTCGCACTCGACTTACAATAAGTTCTTCTCCTCCGGTATTAGTAATAGTAAAGATGTGAGCAGGCTTTTCATCCTCTTTTATTTTACCAAAATCCCATTCTTCCTCAGATAGAGAAATTTTGGGTTGTGATGGAGTTGTATTCTGAATATTAGTAAATACAAAAAAACCTATTATTACTATTAATAAAGCAATTAGAACAAAACTAAATTTATTACGAAACATAATTTACTCCTTTGATATATATTAGTTAATTAACCAATTGACCGATTTACTAATTCTCCAATTAAGGTAAAGATCAAGATTAATATCAATTCTCAGATTG
>CAZMLS010000020.1:0-12496 GCA_964567215.1 uncultured Atribacterota bacterium
TAGAAGAAAGTATCGAGATATAGTATCTGGTATCGAACCCAAGGAAAGATTCGGGTTAAAATTGCAGGGAAAAAAACAGAGAAAAAAGTATGGAGAAATAAAATACAGTAATAAGTAATAAGTAATAAGAAAAGCGTACAACATTTAGCGTATAATTTATTAAGCTAAAAATTAAAAACTATAAAATCTACCAATTTGCTAATTTAACGATTAAAATATGTTTTTTCTCTTTGTCTTATTTTTTGATTTTCTTAACCAGCTAATGGAATGAATTAATAAATTTACTAATCAACTTCCTTATTCTTTATTCTGACTCCTGGCTTCCTTTTTTTCTTTTTCAATACCAATAGACAGGCGGGACGCCTATCCTACAGGAGGAAGAGTGATATACTCCATACTGTTTTACACTCCATATCCTTCTTCATCATAATTATTAGTACCGTTTAGTATTTCCATTCCCAGATGGTATTTTTTAGCTGTTTTTTTCTTTAAAAAATCTCTGGCTATTTCCGGAAATAAAATATAAGATAAAATATCTTCTATGTTTTCTGTAAAATATGGTGCTTCCTTTTTGACTTTTTCAATAGAAGGTTCTAATAAATCAGCAGGTCTGCATTTAATTATTTCATCTTTTTTAATTTTTGCTTTTTTAATTACTTTTGGATCAATAGTAGTAGGCGGCCGGCCGTAAAAACCCTTTAGATATTTTTTTACTTCTTCCGGAATCATTTTATAGCGTTCTTTCAGAATAACATTTAAAGTCGCTTGAGTTCCTACAATCTGACTGGTAGGAGTAACCAGTGGTGGATAGCCTAATTCTTTTCGTACATGAGGAATTTCTTTTAAAACTTCTTCGTATTTATTTTCAGCTTTTTGTTGTTTTAGTTGAACTGCCAAATTAGAAAGCATGCCACCGGGAATTTGATAAGTCAATACCCTGGTATCTATACCTTGCACATTAGATTCCATTTCCTTATGATTTTCTCTTACTTTTTTAAAATAAGCGGCAATTTCATAAGCTAACCTTAAATCTAATCCGGTATCTCGAGGAGTTCCCCGTAATGTTTCAACCAAAGGCTCTACGGCAGGCTGTGAAGTTTGAAGAGCTAAAGAAGAAATTGCGGTATCAACTACATCTATCCCTGCTTCCGCAGCTTTTAGATAAGCCATCATTCCCATTCCACTGGTAAAGTGACAATGTAATTGAAGAGGGATAGAAATCATTTTTTTTATTTCTTTAGTTAGGTTATAAGCTTCATAAGGAGAAATCAGACCTGCCATATCTTTTATGCAAATCGAATCCGCCCCCATTTGTTCCATTTCTATGGCCTTTTTCACGAATAATTCATTGCTATGAAACGGGCTTATTGTAAAACAAAGGGTTCCTTGAATATGAGCTCCTTCTGATTTGGTTACCTTGAAAGCAGTTTCCATATTACGGGTATCATTTAAAGCATCAAAAATACGGATGATATCTATACCATTTGCTACTGCTCTTTTAATAAATTCAATAACCACATCATCGGAATAATGCTTATAACCAAGTATATTCTGTCCTCTCAACAGCATTTGAAGTCTCGAATTGGGAAGTTTTTTTCTTAAAATTCTTAATCTTTCCCACGGATCTTCATCAAGATATCGAATACAGCTGTCAAAAGTTGCTCCACCCCAAACCTCTAAAGAATAAAATCCAATCGAATCTAATTTTTCACATATAGGTATCATTTCTTTAGTAGTCATTCTAGTTGCCAATAGAGATTGATGGGCATCACGTAGAGTTGTATCTGTAATTTTCAGGGGTTGGTTTGTCAATTGTTTGTCAATTGTATTTTTTTCACTCAAATAGATGTCTTCCTTTAATGAGTCAGCATTTTTTTCCCCGGTATTAGCATTCTGTATTTTCTTTATCTCTCTATTTTTTACCATAACTTTTAAATAATTCTCCTTGATTAATCTTAATAATATAATAATAACAGCACATAATTAACGCAGGCTAAAGTCTAAAATTTTATAGACTAAATCCTGCGCTTTAAAAATAATTTTTCTTTATGAAACTAATAAGTTTCTGTAAAAGTGGTCGTAAATATTTACTTAGATAATTTTGATTTTATTAATTTATTTTTTAAATAATAATAGCAAGTCTTATAGTGAAAAACATAATGTTTTTCACTATAAGCTATACTAAAATACTAAATACGGTTTACAAAACTTACGATAAAATAATTATTGTATAATTATTGCAGTAAGGTTAACATAACACCTGCTGCAACTGCAGTCCCGATAACTCCAGCAACATTCGGGCCCATGGCATGCATAAGTAAAAAGTTACTCGGGTTAGCTTCCTGGCCAACTTTTTGAGCTACTCTGGCTGCCATTGGAACAGCAGATACTCCAGCAGCTCCGATTAAAGGATTGATGGTTCCACCTACAATTTTATTCAATAACTTTGCAAACAAAACACCACCTGCGGTTCCAAAAGAAAATGCCACTAAACCTAATATGATTATTTTTATGGTTTGGAAAGTTAAAAAATATTCTGCCTGCATAGTCGCTCCTACAGAAGTTGCTAAAAATATAGTAACAATATTTATTAATTCATTTTGGGCAGTATTAGATAATCTTTCTACTACCCTACTTTCTCTAAACAAATTTCCCAACATTAACATACCGATAATAGGAACCGAAGCGGGCAACAAAAGACCTATTAAAGCTGTTGAAATAAGTGGAAAAAGTATTTTTTCGATTCTTGAAACAGGTCTAAGCTGTTTCATCACTATCTTTCTTTCTTCAGGTGTGGTTAATAATTTCATTATTGGAGGTTGAATTAATGGAACCAACGACATATAAGAATAGGCTGCGACTGCAATCGCTCCTAATAATTGAGGAGCCATTTTTACTGCAAGGTAAATAGCTGTCGGTCCATCTGCACCTCCGATAATCCCGATAGAACCTGCTTCAAATATATTAAATCCCAATAATACCGATCCAATTAATGCAACAAAAACGCCTACTTGCGCAGCTGCTCCCAAAAGAAAAGTTATCGGATTGGATAGCAGGGGACCAAAATCTGTCATCGCCCCTATACCCATAAATATCAAGCAAGGATACACTTCGTGTTGTATCCCCCATGAAATAAAATATAAAAGACCGCCTTCTTCCATTATTCCTGTTAAAGGTAAATTCACCAATAATGCTCCAAAACCAATGGGAACAAGCAGTAATGGCTCATATTTCTTAACAATGGCAAAATATAGTAACACGCCAGCCACTATTATCATAATAATGTTACCCATACTAAGATTAGCATAACCTGAAATTTGAAACATAGAAAGGACTTTTAATAAAATATCCATTTAAATTCTCCTTTCTGTTTTAACCTATTACCATTAAAACATCACCGGTATCTACCATATCATTAACAGCTACATTTATTTTTTTTATGCTCCCGGAAGCATTGGCAATAATTTCGTTCTCCATTTTCATAGCCTCCAGGATTAATATTGTATCGCCTTCTGATACACTATCACCTTCTTTAGCTTTCAGCTGTAGTATTTTGCCCGGCATCGGAGCAATTACCTCTTCACCTTCAGCCGATGCAACGGGTAGTTTGGGTTTTGGAGTGCTTGGTGCTTTTTGCGCCGGGATGCTTACTACTTTTGGTGTAGGAGTTGAAACAACCGGACTTATTCCTCCACCTATCTCTTCTACTTCTACTTCATATGTTTTACCGTCTACCGTAATTTTAAATTTTTTCATTTTATAAGTCTTCCTCCTAAATTAATATTTAATATTTTTCCCCAACATTACTTCCTGTCTCCCTGTTGCATTCCAGGGAGTGTTAATGAGTGGTTTATATTTTTTAATATTTACAATTTTAAATTCACTTCTTGGCGTTGCCAAACATGATGTAATTGCAGCTGTAATAACAGCTATCAATTTACTTTCAATTTCTTCACCTTGAATTTTTGGAACGCTGATCACTGCAGGAGATATTATTTTGGTTTCTTTTGGTGATTTCACCGGTTTTGGTGTTACAACCTTTTTTAACAATACCATAACCAAGGCTAATCCGCTTAAAATGATAAATACCAAAATCATATCGATAACTGCCAGTTGAAAAGCCCCTTTAATTCCTTCAAACATATTTGTTCTTTTCCTCCTTATTATATTAGTCAAATAGTCGTTAGTGAATAGTATTAGCATTCAAGCATTTAGCGAAAAATAAAAGTAAAAAGTATAAAACTTTCTTTAAATCAAGGCAACATTTTGTGTCATTCTCGCAGAAGCGGGAATCTATTCTTCTTCTTTTTCTTTCTTTTCCTTCCTTTGTTCGCTATATACAATATACTAATGACTATATACTATTTTTATACCGGGAAATTTCCGTGTTTCTTTGCGGGTCTGTTTTCCCTCTTGGTTGATAACATTTCCAGGGCTGTAATTAAACAAGGCCTTGTTTCCCTGGGATCGATAACCATGTCCACATAACCTCTCTTAGCAGCTTCATAAGGGTTTGAAAATTTTTGCTGAAATTCATCAATTTTTTCCTGCCGGACTTTTTCGGGATTTTCGGCTTTAGCTATTTCTTTTCTAAAGATAATATTAGCTGCACCCTGCGAGCCCATAACCGCAATTTCTGCAGTAGGCCAGGCTATGACCTGATCAGCTCTAAGGTCTTTTGCACACATTGCCAAATAAGCACCTCCGTAAGATTTTCGGGTTACTAAAGTAATTTTTGGTACAGTAGCCTCAGAATAAGCGTAAAGCAATTTTGCACCATGACGTATAATACCACCATATTCCTGTGCAGTACCGGGTAAAAATCCCGGAACATCTACTATGGTTAAAATGGGAATATTAAATGCGTCGCAAAATCTAACAAAACGTGCAGCTTTATCGGATGCATTTATATCCAGACAACCGGCTAGAACTTTAGGTTGATTGGCAATAATACCAATGGATTTTCCGTTTAATCTGGCAAATCCTGTAATCATGTTCATGGCATAATATTTTTGTGATTCAAAAAAATCTCCATTGTCTACAATATCTTTAATCACGTCTTTCATTTCATAAGGTTTGTTAGGATCCGTAGGAACAATTGTCAAAAGTGCTTCTTCCTGTCGATTACAATCATCATGACATTCCTCAGAAGGTGCTTCTTCCATATTATTAGAAGGTAAATATCCCATCATTTTTCTTACCATCTTATATACTTCTTCTTCATTCTCAGCAGCAAAATGAGCAACACCGCTCTTTTTATTATGCGTCATTGCACCACCTAATTGTTCTGAACTTACTACTTCTCCGGTAACTGCCTTTATGACTGCCGGTCCGGTGATATGCATGATGCCGATTTTCTTTACCATAAAAACGAAATCCATAATAGCAGGAGAATAAACCGCTCCGCCTGCGGCAGGACCAACAATAATTGAAATTTGTGGAATGACTCCGGAAGCAATTGTATTACGATAGAATAACTGTCCATAACCACTTAAGGAATCAACTCCTTCTTGAATGCGGGCTCCACCGGAATCATTAACACCAATACATGGTGCACCCATCTTCATTGCCATATCCATTACTTTGCATATCTTTTTAGCATGCATTTCTCCCAATGAACCGCCGATTACGGTAAAATCTTGAGCGAAAACATAAGTCAATCGACCATTGATGGTTCCATAACCGGTCACCACCCCTTCACCGGGAGCTTCGATCTTTTCCATTCCGAAATTACTGCATCTGTGTTCAACCAGAAGGTCAAGTTCAACAAAGCTATTCTCATCAAGAAGAAGGTTCACTCTTTCGCGAGCAGTAAATTTACCTTTCTCATGTTGAGATCTTACCCTTTTTTCCCCTCCTCCGGCTTTAACTTTATCTTCCTTTTCTTTTAATTTTTTCATCAGTTCATCAATTGATGCTTTCATTAATTTTTTTTACCACCTTTCTCTAATCTATTTACAAGCTATTAAGGAGTCAAAAAAATTGTATAATAACTCCATACATAACACAAAATTATTTTTAATACTAAATTCCGGCTCCTGAATTCTACTTTAATTAATCGTCTCTTTCGCATAATTCAATAAGAATACCATTGGTACTCTTAGGGTGTAAAAATGCTATTTTAGCTCCACCTGCACCATATCGTGATTTTTCGTCTATTAACCTTACTCCTTTCTTTTTTAATTTTTCTAATATTTCATCAAGATTTTTCACTTTAAAAGCAATATGATGAATACCTTCGCCTTTCTTTTCAATAAATTTAGTAATGGGACTATCAGGCGAAGTCGATTCCAGTAACTCAAGCTCACTATCGTCTACCGGTAAAAAGGCTACTTTCACTTTCTGTTCTTCCACATCTTCTTTCCCTACAACTTTGATATCTAATTTATCAAAAGCATCGCAGGCTTTTTCCAGGTCTTTTACTGCAATCCCAATATGATCTATCTTTTCAATCATCAATAAACACCCTCCTTATTATTTATATGAATTAATCAATAAATCCAATATTTTTTTTACTGAAGTATAAGGATCTATCTCACGTTTTTCAATTTTCACTGTTAGTTCATTTAGATATTTTTTATTAATAGAATCAGTAAGCAAATTTTTCCATTCTTCCTGAATAAGGCTAAGAATTTCTTTTTTAATATTCTTTTGTCTTCTTTTTTTAAATTGTCCACTATCTTTTAAATATTTAAGATGAAGATTTATATTATGTAAAAGCTCTTCAATGCCGGTATTATTAATAGCAACGGTCTTTATTACCGGAGGATGCCATTCTCCAAAATGATTTAGGTCCAACATCATACGTATTTCAGTCAGCAACCGTTCATGTCCCTCTTTATCGGCTTTGTTCACTACAAAAATATCACCAATTTCCATAATTCCGGCTTTAATGATTTGAATATCATCTCCCATTCCCGGTAGGGCTATAAGTACTACTGTATCAGCCACTTTTACAATATCTACCTCTGCCTGTCCTACACCAACCGTTTCAATAAAAATCACATCTTTACCAAAAGCATCTAAAATCTTAACTGTTGCCTGAGTTGCACGGGAAAGCCCTCCAAGATATCCTCTTGTTCCCATGCTTCTTATAAAAACACCTTTGTCCAAGCTTAAATCCTGCATACGGATTCTATCTCCAAGCAATGCTCCTCCTGTAAATGGACTGGTAGGATCGATTGCAATGATAGCAACCGTTTTTCCTTCTTTTCGCAAAGTTTTAGTTAATTTATCAGTAATTGTGCTTTTTCCTGAGCCGGGTGGACCGGTAATTCCGATCACAACTGCATGCCCGGTATGATTGTGTAATTCCTTTAAAATTTTTTCCGCTTGTTTAAAATTATTTTCTACCAAAGTTATTAGTTTAGCAACTGTTCTTCGGTCACCATTAATTATTTTTTTTACAATTTCCATAAAACACGCCTTTTTTATTATTATAACGGATAGTATAACACCTTTAGAGCTAAAAATTCAACACTTAATACTTGTCTTACCTTTTGACTTAATTTTAAGTTTCAAGCTTTGGTTTTACGTTTGCGATATCAGTTTTATGCTATCATCTATTTTACTTTTTCTTTAATAAATTTTACGATATCACGGGTATCGCTTCCAGGAGTAAATATTGCAGTAATTCCGATCTTTTTGAGTTCAGGGATATCTTCTACCGGAATAACTCCTCCGCCTATCACGATAATATCATCAACATTTTCTTCTTTTAAAATCTCCATTATCCTTGGAAAAAGATGAGTATGTGCACCTGACAAAATGCTTAAACCTATCACGTTTACATCTTCCTGTATAGCAGTTTCTACTATTTGTTCGGGTGTCTGCCGTAATCCAGTATAAATCACTTCCATACCAGCATCCCTTAAAGCTCTTGCAATAACTTTTGCACCTCGATCGTGACCATCAAGCCCTGGTTTAGCAATAAGTACTCTTATTTTTTTATTTTCCATTTTTTTCTCCTCAATTAAAGCTTTACAGATTCTTTATATTCACCGAAAATATTTCTCAATACATCGCAAATTTCACCTAAAGTAGCGTAAGATTTCACACATTCCAGGATAATAGGCATTAAATTGATTTCCGTATTCGCGGCTTTTTTCAGTAGTTCTAAATTACCCTTAACTTTTCCATTATTCCTTTCTGATTTTAATTTAGCTAGTTTTTCTACTTGTTGACGACCAACTTTTGGATTAACCCTTAAAAGCCCTTTCGGAGCTTCTTCTTTTATTTTAAATTTATTTACTCCAACGACTACTTGTGAGTTTTCCTCAATATTTTTTTGATATTTATAAGCACTATTTTGAATTTCCTGTTGAATAAATCCTTTTTCTATGGCATAGGATACACCACCTAAATTGTCTATTTTTTCAATATACTCTGATGCCTGTTTTTCTATTTCATTGGTTAATTTTTCTATATAATAAGATCCCGCCAAAGGATCAACGGTTTCAGTTACTCCGCTTTCATAAGCTATAACCTGTTGGGTTCTAAGGGCTATTCTTACAGATTTTTCAGCAGGCAGGGCCAGGGCTTCATCCCGTGAATTTGTATGTAAAGATTGGGTCCCTCCCAGTACTGCAGATAATGCCTGGATAGTAACCCGAACAATATTATTATCCGGTTGCTGTGCAGTCAAGGTACAACCGGCTGTCTGAGTGTGAAATCTAAGCATTAGAGATTTTTTATTCTTAGCTCCAAATCTTTCTTTCATGATCTTCGCCCACAATCTTCGTGCTGCTCTAAATTTTGCGACTTCTTCCAATAGATCATTATGTGCATTAAAAAAGAATGATAATCTTGGTGCAAAATCATCAACCTTCAAACCAATTTTAATAGCAGCATCAACATAGGCAATTCCATCTGCTAAAGTAAAAGCGACTTCTTGAATTGCAGTAGACCCTGCTTCCCTGATATGATAACCGCTAATACTAATTGTATTCCAGCGTGGCATCTCTTTAAAACAAAATTCAAAAATGTTGGTAATTAATCTCATCGAAGGTTTTGGAGGAAAAATGTAAGTGCCTCGCGCGATATATTCCTTCAATATGTCATTTTGTATAGTACCGTTCAATTTGTCCGGTGTTACTCCTTGTTTTTCCGCCACAGCAATATACATGGCCAATAATACTGAAGCGGGAGCATTAATCGTCATTGAAGTGCTAACCTTATCCAGAGGAATTCCGCTAAATAATATTTCCATGTCTTTCAAAGAATCTATAGCCACCCCAACTTTTCCCACTTCACCTAATGACATATTATGATCTGAATCGTACCCAATTTGTGTTGGTAAATCAAAAGCAACACTTAATCCTGTTTGTCCCTGCTCTAATAAATATTTGTAACGCTGATTGGATTCTTCAGCAGTACCAAATCCGGCATATTGCCGCATAGTCCAAAATCGACCACGATACATGGTTGGCTGTACTCCACGGGTATAGGGGTATTGTCCTGGAAAGTTCAAATCTTTATCATAATCAAGTTCCGGGATATTTTCAGGGCAGTATAATCGTTCAATTTCTTTACCTGAACCGGTTACAAATAGCTCTTTCCTTTCAGGAAAACGATCAAGCGTTTTATTTAATGTATTTTTCTCCCATTCTCTTTTCTGCTTTTTAATTTTATTTATTTCTTCTTTATCAAACATATGACACCTCTTAAATAATAGTATATAGTATCGAGTATCGCGTTTAAAACACGGTGATAAGCAATATTTAATGAATAACATGTAACGAAAAACTTAAAGCAAAAAGCGAAAAACATAATTCAAAATTCAAAACCTATCCAGCATATAACAGATAACACTTAGCCTATAGGTATTTATTATATAATTATCCCCTTAATCTTTTTACCAGTATACTTGCTAAAACAAAATTGCACATCCATTTAACTTATAAGTTAAATAATCTTTTTCTTTCTCTTTTTCTCTTCACTAAATGCTTATATGTTATTTTTTGATTTTAAGCTTTAAGCTTTGGTTTTACCTTTTTATTTTGCGCTTTACGTTATATGTTATATATTATGCTATCTTATTTTTAATACTTTAATTTATAAACGAATATATTAATTAGAATAACGTTTATCCCTGTAATATATTCCAGTTCTTTTTTCAAATTTTTTTGAATATTTTTCCCAATTTGAGGGATATTTTGTCCATATTTAAGTTCTAAACTTATGTTTATCAGAATACCTTCTTCTTTGATGTTAATCTGGGATTTACCTAATTTAATTACTTCTTTAAAATCTTTGAGTGTATAAATAATAATATCTAAAATTGCATTTTCAGAAACATATAATTTTCCAAAATAACTAAAAGGTGGCCTCACTATTGCTCTTTCGCCAATTTTCCTATTGGTATATCTTCTTTTATAAAATATCTCTAACGATTCTAGTATATTTACCGGGAATTTTCTTTGTACTTCGATCCCAGGTAAAGGTATTACGTGCCGCCCTTCTTTTATTCGACTTGATTTAGCTTCTTCAATTTCTTTTTCTGTAGAAATATCTTCAATTTTTAATATTTTTTTAGGAGGAGATAACTCCAATCTTTTAATAATTTTATCAATCATCCTAACTGATGTTCCAATAACTAATATTTTAGCTGGTTTAGCTTTTTTTATTACCCCTATTACTTCATGAGCATGAGAAGTCTCTTCAAAAATAGCTGTCCTAATTGCTTGAATCCTATTCTTATCTTTTTTTGCAGAATGTCCGGCTAATATTTTATCTTTTCTTATCAGAAGGCCGTCGTCAATAATATAACTTATATTATATTTGTGAGCGACCAGAATTGCTTTATAACTTTTACCGGTTCCACTCTCTCCTACTAAAGCAAATATTTCCACTTTGATTACCTTCTCCCAGCATTTTTCGTATCATCAATTATATATATCGCATTAGGTATTTATAGTAATAACACATAGTGTATCGGGTTTATCGTATATTATGATAAACGAAAAACCACAATTTAAAAGTGTAAACTTTTTACAACTAATCAATTAGCCAGGAGTCAGAAAAATACATAATAAATCTATACATAATTTAAGATTATTCTAACTCCTAGTAATTATTCTCTTTAATATATATTCGATATTATATATTATCTTGAATTTTTCTTTCCTTTTTTTCTTGGTTTAACACTATTTACTCAATAATATATCCTAATTTTATTTTTTAGGCTTTACCCAACCTCTTCCTTCTACTGCCCTTGCTACTCTTTGAAGAGAAATAAGATAAGCTGCATCACGGGTATAACATTTTCTCTCTTCTGCTAAATCTGCGACTGCATTGAAAGCATTGGTCATAATACGATCTAATTTTTCAATAACTTCTTCTTTTGACCAATAGAAATTCATATTATTTTGAACTTCTTCAAAATAAGAAACGGTTACGCCTCCGGCGTTACAAAGGAAATCAGGTATAACATAAACACCTTTTTCCTTGATAATCTCATCTGCTTCTAAAGTAGTTGGTGTATTTGCGGCTTCAGCATATACTTTAACAGCATCAAAATTAATGTCATTTACATTCAATTCGGTAATTGCATTCCCCATAGCAGCAGGAATGAGCACGGTTACCGGTTTTTTATACCAGGCATTACCATCTTCTTGTTTCCAACCAAAAGAGGCTGCTTTTTCAAGGTCAACAGTTCCGAATTTATCTAAGGTTCCAGGAGCAAGTAAATCTTTAGGATTAATTCCTTCTTCACAACTATAAGTATAAGCTTTTTTATCTTTAGCATCCCAACAAGATATTGCCAAAACCTTTCCACCATATTGAGTAAATTGTTCACAACAATACTGTGCATTATTGCCGGCACCTTGAATAGAAGCAGTAGCGCCCTTAAAATCCAAACCTAATCTTTTAAATGCCTCACGAACACAGTAAATAACACCGTAACCGGTAGCTTCCGTTCTCCCTAAAGAACCTCCAACACCAACAGATTTACCAGTAACAAAACCAGGTTTTCTACTTCTATTAATCGTATCATATTCATCCATTATCCAAAGCATATCCTGGGCGTTAGTCGCAACATCAGGTGCGGGCACATCCATCTCCGGACCAACTATATCGTAAACTTTTCTTACCCAGCCACGACAAAGTCTTTCGGTTTCTCTTTCTGACAATTTTCTGGGATCAACAATAATTCCTCCCTTTGCTCCGCCCAAAGGAATGTCTACAACTGCACATTTCCATGCCATCATCATCGCTAGTCCACGAACCATGTCGAGATTTTCTTCTTCCGCAAATCTTATACCACCTTTTGCGGGACCCCTTGCGCTTGAATGTTGAACCCTGAACCCGGTAAAGGTTTTTGTAGTTCCGTCATCCATATCTACGGGAATGCGAACTATAATTTCTCTTTCTGCATCTCTCATAAATTCTCTTAAGGCTGGATCGAGTCCCAAAACTTCTGCGTTATGGTCAAATTGAGCCTGTACAATTTTAAATGGATTTCTTTCTTTTGTCATTTTTTTCTCCTTATTTTTTT
>CAZMLS010000020.1:12596-20361 GCA_964567215.1 uncultured Atribacterota bacterium
TGTACAATTTTAAATGGATTTCTTTCTTTTGTCATTTTTTTCTCCTTATTTTTTTTATTTAGTACTGAAATTAATAATAGACTCCCACACCTTTACAGGCGTGGTACTCATCTTAACAGACTAACGTCTGTCCTAATTTGCCGGAAATTAGCTCTCATCTCCACTTTTACAGATGGGGAATTCCCGCCAAATTAACTTATATTGATTTATTTTTTTATTTTATTTCCTTTTCCATTGCGTAATTCATTATATTTATCTTAAAAATTGAACAACTTTGTCAGATTTATATATTTTACATGCAACTGTGTGGTTGCAATTTTAAACTTGGCACTTCGTATTTTTATTCAATTTTTAAAGATTTACCGGAAGATAAGAATTTATCAATAGCCCGGGCAGCAACCTTACCATCACCCACTGCAGATATAACTGTAGCCGAACCTCTTACAATATCACCGCCGGAAAATATACCTTCTTTTGTCGTAGCTCCTGTTTTTTCATCTGCAATAAAATAACCCCACTTATTTGTTTCTACTCCGGTTGCACTTCTAGCTAATATGGGATTGGCCGAAGTTCCAATGGCATCAATGACTATGTCTACTTCAATAGTAAATTCAGATCCCTCAATCGGAATAGGTCTTCTTCTCCCTGATTCATCCGTTTCACCCAGTTTCATCTTTTTGCATTCCATTCCGATTACATTTCCATTTTTATCCCCCAAGACTTTAATTGGTAATGTCAGAAAATTAAAGATGATACCTTCTTCTTCAGCATGGTGAACTTCCTCGGAACGAGCAGGAACTTCTTTTCTTGATCTTCTATAAATAATATAAGATTTTTCTGCTCCTAATCTTAAAGCAGTACGAGCAGAATCCATGGCTACATTTCCTGCTCCGATTGTCGCTGCTCTTTTTCCAATTTTAATTGGAGTATCATATTCCGGAAAAGCATAAGCTTTCATCAAGTTTGAACGGGTTAAGAATTCATTCGCAGAATAGACATCATTATAATTTTCACCAGGAATATTCATGAATCGAGGAGCCCCTGCTCCATTGGCCAAAAAAAGAGCGTCAAAATCCCTGGCTAGCACATCCACACTTTTCGTAGCTCCCACCACGTAATCTTTAATAACTTTAACCCCTAATTTCTCTATTTCCTCTACTTCATATTTTACAATAGCCTTGGGAAGTCTGAATTCAGGAATACCATAGACCAAAACTCCGCCAAGCAGATGCAAAGCTTCAAAAATAGTTACCTCATAGCCTAATTTAGCTAAATCAGCTGCGCAAGTAAGCCCTGCAGGACCAGAACCAACAATACCAATACTTTTTTCTTTTTTTTCAATCTTAGGTAATTTTCCATGAACATTATTTTCTCGAGCCCAATCTGCTACAAAGCGCTCTAGTCGACCAATTGAAATTGGCTTTCCCTGTTTTTCTAATATGCAATGTTTTTGACATTGCTCCTCTTGAGGACATACTCTACCGGTTATTGCCGGAAGTGCGTCCGTTTTTAATATTTCGTTATATGCAGCAGAAAAATCTTCTTCTACAATTTTCTTAATAAATTGTGGAATGTTAATCTCAGCAGGACACCCTATTACACATTTCGCATTTTTGCATTGCAGACATCTTTGAGCTTCGTAAATTGCTTGTTCCCGAGTATATCCTAACGGAACTTCTTTAAAATTGCGGTTTCGTTCATCAGGGTTTTGTTCAGGCATGGGAACTTGTTCTCTTTTCATCCTATCTTTTGGAGAAATCATCTCAGCCATTAGTTTGTTCTCCTTCCACATTTGCAATCATGATTACCATTTCTGAATTCATTCCAGGATTTTTCTTCTAATCCCTTATATCGAGTTAAACGATTTGCAAATTCTTCCCAATCTACAAGCTGGCCATCAAATTCGGGACCATCCGAACAAACAAACTTTGTCTCTCCACCTATAGAAACCCGACAGGAACCACACATTCCTGTGCCATCAACCATAATAGAATTTAAACTAACTATGGTGTCTACTGCATATGATTTAGTTGTATTGCAGGTAACTTTCATCATGATAGGAGGTCCAATAGTCCATATTTTTTTAATCGTTGGATCTTCATCTAACAGTTCTTTTAATACTTGGGTCACAAAACCTTTTCTTCCATAACTACCATCATCTGTTGTAACAATAAGTTTGGTAGAAGCTTTCTTTATTTCTTCTTCCATGATAATTAAATCTTTATTTCGTGCCCCTATAATAGAAATCACTTTATTTCCGGCCTCCTTTAGAGCACGTGTAATCGGATGAATACAGGCAATTCCTGTTCCTCCTCCGATTGTGATTACTGTACCAAAATTTTCTATATCGGTCTTTTTACCCAAAGGACCAATAAAAGAAAATAATTGATCATTCTCTTCTAGAGTAGAAAGTTCTTCGCTGGTTTTACCTACAATCTGAAACACAATCCTTATTAATCCTTCTTTTCGGTCAAAATCAGCTACTGTCAGAGGGACTCTTTCTCCTTTTTCGCTAACCATCAAAATAATAAACTGACCCGGTTGCACAGAAGAAGCCACTTCGGGAGCTTCTATCCACATTGAATATATAACATCATTTAGTTTTTCTTTTTTTAGTATTTTATACATTGTATTATTTTCTCAATCCTTTTTTATAATTTTTCTGATATTCTCTTTGTATCCTTTGCAATCATCAATTCTTCGTTTGTTGGAATAACCATTACCTTTACTTTTAAACCATCTTCGCTAATAATCGCTTCTTTTGCTCGAATATTATTTTTTTCAGGATCGATTTTTATTCCTAAAAATTCTAATCCTTCACAGGCACCCTTTCTGACTTTCCAGGCATTTTCGCCGATGCCGGCAGTGAATACGACCACGTCCAAGCCTCCCATTGCTGCTGCATAAGCTCCGATATATTTTTTAATGCCATAATCGAAAACAGACAATGCCCTAATGGCTCTTTCGTCGCCCTCTTTTGCCTTTTTACCCAAGTCTCTATTGTCACTGGAAATACCTTCTGATAATCCGATAAATCCGCTCTCTTTATAGATAATCTTGTTAATCTCAGCAATAGAAAGTTTTTCTTTGTCCATTAAAAAGGGTATTACTGCAGGATCAACGTCTCCACATCTGGTTCCCATTATAACTCCGGCAACAGTTCCAAATCCTAAACTAGTATCTATAGAAACACCATTTTTCACTGCAGTGATACTTGAACCATTTCCTAAATGACAGGTAATTATTTTAAGCTCTTCAATAGGCTTCTTTAATATTTCTGCAGCCCTTTGTGCTACATAGTTATGAGAAGTCCCATGAAATCCATATCTTCTTATTTTATACTTCTTGTAAAATTTATAGGGAATTCCGTAGAGATATGCATGTTCAGGGATCGTTTGATGGAAAGCAGTATCAAATACTCCTATTTGCGGAACTCCGGGCATTAACTCTTTACAAACTTCTATCCCTAAAATATTGGGTGGATTATGTAAAGGAGCTAATTCTATATTTTCTCTCAAAGCGCTCATTATTTCATCGGTAAGCAAAACAGATCCGGAAAATTTTTCTCCTCCATGAACTACTCTATGACCTACCGCTATTATCTCTGACGCATCTTTAATTACCCCATATTCTGTATGAAGTAAGGCATCCATCATTAATTTAATACCTACCTTATGGTTAGGAATATCTTGATGGGTTATAACCGGATTCTTACCGGAAGGATAATGATTAACAATTGCATCAGGAATTCCAATCCTCTCTACTAATCCTTTAGCTAACACGGATTCATCAGTCATATTAAATAATTGATATTTTATAGATGAACTACCACTGTTTACTACTAATATTTTCATTTTTATCTATTCTCCATTTTTATAAATTAATTCTATATCTTTATACTTATTTCTTTTCGATTTTTTGTGCAATATCAAATCCCAAGAGTAATGCTTTTTTATTGATTTCAATAGCTTTCGCAGGCACTCTGGAACAAACTGCTTTTTGAATAGCCCCTTTAGAAACAATCTTTGTTAAGCCAACAATGATTCCTAATGAAATAATATTGGTTACCAGTTTCGTTCCAATTTTTTCTTGAGCAGTTTCAGCAATAGGAAATAAATATATTTTATTCGAAGTCGAAGGAATGTTGGTTACCAGGTCGGAGTCCACCAGCAAAATTCCATCTTCGCTTAAATTTTTAATGTACTTATCACAAGCAGTTTGGGTTAAAGCTAAAAGAATATCTGATTTCATTACTTTAGGATAGTCAATAGTATTTTCACTGATAACGACTTCGGATCTACTGGCTCCTCCTCGAGCTTCCGGACCATAAGATTGAGTTTGTACTGCTTCTTTCTCATCATATATACCCGCTGCTTCAGCTAATATTATTCCTGCTAAGATAAGTCCTTGTCCCCCGGAACCACTTAAACATATTTCAATTCTTTCTTTCATTTTTTATTGCCTCCCGCTTTCTGAGCTTTCTTCATGACCATTTTATATTTTTCAGTATACTCCATTTTGTTTGTATCTGTAAATTCACCAATAACAATCTTTTCTTCTCTATCTTCTTCTGAAAGTTTTTCCCATCCAGTTTTCGAAACTGCAATGCTTTTAACCCATTTTAATAATTCTACGGGTGATTTTTTCTTGTTCATCTTCCCATAAGAGACCGGACAGGTAGATATCATTTCTAAAACTGAAAAACCTTTTTTAAGTAAAGCTTTTTTCATTAAAGGAATAGATTGTCGTGCATTAAACACTGTACTTCGAGCTACATAACTTGCACCTGCAGCAGTTGCAAGTTTGGATAAATCAAAAGTTTGATCAATATTTCCATAAGGAGCAGTAGAACCGAAATGGCCGGTCGGTGTAAGTGGGGAATATTGGCCTCCGGTCATTCCATAAATCATATTATTGATAACAATTGCAGTGATATCGATATTTCTCCTACAAGCATGAATGAAATGATTTCCTCCAATTGCAGAACAATCGCCATCTCCCATAACTACAATAACTTTTAAATCAGGATTCGCCATTTTTATTCCGGTAGCAAAAGGTAATGCCCTTCCGTGGGTGGTATTCATAGTGCAAAAATCAACATAACCTGTAATTCGACTCGAACACCCTATACCGGATACCATAACAATTTTATCCCTATCCCAATTCAAGGCATCTATTGCCCGTATTAACGCTCCCAATACTATACCGTTTCCGCATCCGGGACACCACATATGAGGAAACATTTCTTTTCTAATATATTTATCAATTACATTTATATTTTTCATTAGTTTTTCTCCTCCTGAATCTTTGCCAAGATTTCCATCGGATTAATCAATTCTCCATCAATTCGATTATAGGGTACTACTTTACATTTGCCATGAGCGCATCTTTCAACTTCTAAAACCATTTGTCCCAGATTCATTTCCGGAACAATTATCAGGTCAGTTTTTTCAGCTAATTGTTGTATTTTTTCTTCAGGAAAAGGCCAAATTGTTAAAAGTTTTAATAAACCAACTTTTATTCCTTTTTCGCGAGCTAACTTTACGGTCCTTTCTGCAGCTCTTGCGACTGAGCCATAAGCGATTAAAACGATATCTGCATCTTCTAAAAGATATTCTTCATAGATCAATATATCTTTCAGATTTTTTTGAATTTTATCATGTAAACGTCTGATAAAATGGTCAATTTCCACGCTATCCGAGATGGGCATGCCTTTTTCGCCATGTATAAGACCGGTAAAATGATAAGGGTAGCCTTCGCCAAAGTTTGCCATCGGAGGAACACCATCTTCATCCGGTTTGAAAGGTAAATATTCTTCAGAAGGCACAGTGGGTTTTTTTCTATTAACAATTTCCACTTCTTCTATATCGGGTATTTCTACCTTTTCCCTCATATGAGCAATCACTTCATCAAGAAGTAATATCACTGGGATTCTATATTTTTCACTAAAATTAAATGCTTTTATTGTTAACGTAAATATTTCATTAACTGTGGAGGGTGCAAGAGCTATAATGGGATGGTCGCCATGAGTGCCCCATCTTGCCTGCATCATATCTCCTTGAGAAGGTTTGGTGGGTAATCCGGTGCTAGGACCTCCTCTTTGAGCGTTTACTACAACACAAGGTATTTCACAAATAATTGCAAAACCTAAATTTTCCTGTTTTAGACACATACCCGGACCTGAAGTAGCCGTTAAAGATTTTAATCCCGCTATAGATGCTCCAATGACTGCAGCCATACTAGCTATTTCATCTTCCATCTGCAAAAATTTTCCACCAATTTTAGGTAATTTGCGAGCCATGGTTTCGGCAATTTCAGAAGACGGGGTAATGGGATAACCAGCGAAAAATTTAACTCCGGCCAATAGCGCTCCCTCAGCACATGCTTCATTTCCCTGTAACAATTTTACATTTTTTTTACCTTTTACCTTATTCATCTTTATCCTCCACTCCTTCTACGGTAATAGCAAAATCCGGACATCTTAATTCACAAAGACCACATTTTATACAAGCATCAATATTTTCGGGGACAGGTTTTCCCTGATGATTAGGAATCAGGACATCCTTGGGACAAAACTCGATACAAATTCCGCAAGTCTTACACCATCCTTCGTGCACTGATATCTTTACTGAATTATTCTGGTAATTTTTTGTTAATTTTGGTTTCATATTCCTCTTAGTGTTCCTCCTTCTCTTTTTAAATCTAAGATTGCTAATTTTAATATATTTATAGAACCTTTATCGGGAACATAAATGAACTCGATAAGGGGAATCTGGTTGGGAATTAACTTTTTCATTTCTTTTTTCCTTCCCGGAGATGTAATAAGAATGTCTATGCTATCTAAATATTTTTTAATTTTTCCTTCGTCATGAGAAGTAATAAATTTAAAACTTTTATATGTTACTCCGGATTGTTTGATGGATTTAAAAACTCTTTGAGCAAATTTATCAGTTATGCAAACCAAACCTATGACTTTATCAGGTGAAGATACCTGGGCAATATTTACCATGGTTTCCATGAGGGGATCCAAAGAGATTGCAAGAACTCTTTTTTGTTTATCATGAAGATATTTTTTGACTTCATCAAAATGAAAAAATGTGGTAACAATAAGATCCAGAGATTTTAGTTTTTCTTTAAATTTTTCGGGATTATTTCTTATCTCATCCAACAATATGGACACAATAGAAATTCCCATTCCCAGTTCAATGCCTTTAGTAAAAGAATACAGTTGTTCATAATTACATTCAATAAAAGCAATATTAATATTTTTTAATAATTTTTCTTTTTGTTCAATCCTTATATTTAATATCTTCTTAAATTCTTCTAATTCAAAATTTAATTCCAGTGCTTCATTAATGGCAGCATCAATAATTTCTTCTAATTTTACTTTATTATTTTTTACTTTTATTTCAAGGTGGTTTGAATATTTTGGATTAAGAAAAGTACCTCGACCGGGATTAGATAATAATATATTTTCTAAAACCAATTCCTTATATGCCATGCTTACTGTATTTCTGCTGACTTTTAATTTTTCTGATAGTTCTCTCTCGGTAGGAAGTTGTTTATCTTTCTTCAGGCTTCCGTTTTCTAATAATTTTTTTATCTGGTGTTTTATTTGAAGATATAGTGGTATTCCGCTATCTTTATCAATCACAATTTTCATAAAATATTCACCTTTTAAATCAGATAATCTTTATCTTCTACATTGGACTAATGGACTAATTGATTAGTCTTTTTAAATAATAACATGAAATTAAAAAAAATC
>CAZMLS010000021.1:0-19650 GCA_964567215.1 uncultured Atribacterota bacterium
ATTCTTCTTCATGGTGCTGAACAATTATAATTCCGTCTTTTTTCAATATAGATAATTCCGATATTTCAAAAAGCGCAACATTTACTAAACCTTTGTTATAGGGTGGATCCATAAATATAAAATCGAATAAAAATTTCTTTTTCTTTAACAATTTTAATCCTGATAGACATTCCTTTTTAAAAACCGAACCAAATTGGGTATTTCTGGTTATTTCAAGATTTTTTTTAATTATCTTAACACATTTTATATTGTTATCAATAAATATTACTCTTTTTGCACCCCTGCTTAATGCCTCTATGCCTATTGCTCCTACCCCGGCAAATAAGTCTAACAACACAGCTCCATCAATATAAGGCATAATAACGTCAAACAAAGCTTCTCTTACTTTGTGAGAGGTTGGCCTTACTGAAATATCTTTTAAATATTTTAATTTATTTCCCTTATTTTTTCCAGCTACAATTTTCATAATTTTACCTTTTTATCATTAGTGAAATAGTGAATAGTATTTTTTCAGCGTATAGCGTACAGCGTATAGTTGAGAGCTATAAGTGTAAGTAATAATGCGTTAATCCTCTGCAAATTAATTAATTTACCGATTAACCAATTAAATTAGTATCGAGTATTGAGTATATAGTATCGAGTTAAGATAATACAAAGAAAGAAATAGAAAATGATCCAACTTTCCGATTAACTTATGGTTCCTATTCTTTATTCTTCTCTTTATTCTGACTCCTGCATCCTGACTTCTGGCTTCTGATTCCTTTACTCTATTTTCTTAACTGGATAACTGTCTAACCAACTAACTCTTTTTCCAATTTCTTATTTCTCATTACTCATTATATTAGCCACATCTTATCTTGGACTCGATACTATATACTCAATACTATATACTGTTTAATTATTATTATTATAAACTCTTAATTATGACTTGCCAAGTTACTCATCAATATGTTAGAATGTCTAGTGTTATTAATTCAACTAAAACGGAGGATTTTTATAATGGCAAAATGCGATATTTGTGGTAAAGGGCCACAATTTGGTAATAAAATTAGTCATTCACATAAAATAACCAAGAGAAAATGGTTACCTAATATTCAGAAAGTAAAAGTATCTATTGACAACACGGTGAAAAAAATCAATGTATGCACTAAATGCTTGAAAGCCGGCAAAGTAAAGAAAGTTGTTTAATAATACCAATCTTCAAGTTGTTTTATTATTTCATTTGTAAGATAGTCAGGAGTAGAGGCGCCACTGCTTATACCTACTCTATCATTTTTGCAAAACCATTCTTGTTTTAATTGAGTTTTTGTCTCAATATGATAAGTCTTTACTCCCTGATTCTTACAGATTTCTGCTAACCTGGAAGTGTTAGCACTCATCTTACCACCGATAACCAGCATAACATCCACTTGTTTAGATAACTCAAATGCACTTTCCTGCCTTTCCATTGTTGCAGGACAAATAGTGTTAAAAATTCTTAACTCTTTTGTTTTTTCTAATAAATGGGAAGCCAGTTTTTTAAAACTATAAATATTTTTCGTGGTTTGAGAGATAAATCCTATCTTTTTATTTGGACTTACTCCGGCTATTTCGCTTGGCTTTTCAATGACTAAAGCATTATGGTTTACCATTTCTAAAATGCTCAATATTTCAGGATGTTTTTTATCTCCAAATATAATTAGAAAATACTTATTTTTGTTTAAAAAAGAAGCTATTTCCTGCAGTTTTTTTACATTTGGACAAGTCGTGTCTATCACTGTTAATTTTTTATTTTCCGCCAGTTTTCTAACTTTCGAAGAAATTCCATGAGCTCTGGTTATTATTTTGCTTCCAACGGGTATTTGGTCTAAATTATTCACCACCTTTACTCCTCGTTGTTGATAATCCTTAATAACCTGCGGATTATGTATAATGGGTCCCAGCATATATACTGTTCCTTTTTCTTTAATGATGGTTTTATTAGCCATAACTATCGATTTCTTTACACCAAAACAAAATCCCATTTTTTTTGACAATAGTATTTTCATATTATTCTTTTCCGTTTTTTCTGTAATTTTTTACTATTTTTAATATAATATCCATTACTTCACTAATGCTTTTATTTGTTGAATCAATAACGATGGCATCTTTTGTTTTTTTTAAGGGCGAACATTTTCTTCTACTATCAATAGAATCTCTATTTACCAATTGTTTTTTAACTTCATCGTAACTAACTTTAAATCCTTTATTTTTTAGTTCTCTATAGCGTCTGGTAACCCTTTCACCTTCTAATGCGGTAAAATACAGCTTTATATCCGCATTTGAAAGTATTTTTGAACCAATATCCCGTCCTTCCATCACAATATTCCCGTCTTTGGCTAAGTTTCTTTGCAGGGAAATTAATTGTTCCCTGATTTTGGGTAATTTGGCAAGATCTGAAACATATTGATCAATTCTTGGTCCTCGAATCTTTCTGGTAACATCTATTTTATCGAGAAAGATTTTGTAATAATTGTTTTTGTTATGTTCAATGTGTTTAAATTCTATTTTTAATCCTGCAATCATCTTTATAAGTAATTCTTCATTCTTTAAATCAATATTCGATTGAAGAGCTTTCCAGGTAATTGCTCTGTAGATTGCGCCGGTATCTACATATAAAAATCCCATTTTTTTTGCAACCAATTTTGCTATTGTACTTTTTCCCACACCCGAAGGTCCATCTATGGTGATAATTAATCTTTTCTCCATGTTTTTGTCTCAACTTTGGTCATTTTTTATCATCTTAAATCAAATATTTAGTTTCCGACATATTTTATGTTTTTGTTTTACAAATCATCTTTAAGCTTTGAATCTCTTTTTTGCTTAAATCCCTGTATTCTCCCGGTTTTAATCCTGCCAGAAATATCGGACCCATTTGAATTCTTCTTAATTTTAAAACCCGGTGACCGATAAATTCTCCCATTCTTCTGATTTGTCTTTTTTTACCTTCTCTAATCTTGATTTTTAATATTGTATTGGATTTTTTAATTTTTAATTTACTTATTCTACATGGTAATATTTTATAATTATCCTTTAATGTTACCCCTCTTGTAAGAATTTCAAGCCTCTCCCTGGTGGGATTTCCTTTAACTTCTGCTATATAGGTTTTCTCGATGCCTTTTGAGGGATGTGTTAAATGATAGGTTAAATCTCCATCATCGGTTAGGATTAATAATCCTTCAGAATTATAATCCAATCGACCGATAGGATGGATTCTAGCTTTAATATCTTTTAGAAGATCTAAGATAGTCGGTCTGTTTGCAGGATCGTATAATGTGGTTAAATATCCTACTGGTTTATTCAATAGTATATAAATATATTTTCTATTTTCAAAATATTTTATTATTTTCCCATTTACCCTAATTATATCTAGTTTGGGATCTATTTTAGTACCTAATTTAGTCACGATCGAGTGATTTACTTCTACGACCCCTGCTAAAATAAGTTCCTCACACTTTCTCCGGGAATTAATTCCTATTCTTGCCAAATATTTTTGTATTCTTTCATACATTTTAATTAATTCCTATTTCCCTTAATCTCGGAAGATCAGAAATATTTTTTAATCCAAAGTGCATTAAAAAAGTATCAGTTATTTTATAAATCAACGGATTTCCGGGAGTTTTTTTTCTTCCGGTTATTTTAATAAAACGATGTTTTAACAAATTATATATTACCCCTGAACAACCAACACCTCTAAATTTTTCAATTTCTAAACGTGTAACGGGTTGATTGTAGGCAATTATAGCCAGAGTTTCTAAAGCTGCACTGGATATTTGCACTTTTTTTCGGATTTCTGTCATTTTTTTTACCCAGGCGGAATACTTTGTTTTGGTGCCTATTTTATATCCTCTGGCAATTTCGTATATTCTGAGTGGTTGATTAGAATCTTCGTAATCCTTTATCAATTCATTCATCAATCGAAGTACTTCTTTTCTTCCTAGTCCAGTAGTTTCTTCTATTTTTTTTATAGTCAATGGATCCTCCGAAATAAATAAAAGACATATTAATATATTTTTCCATTCTAATTGCTCTATTTTTTCTTCTTTAAATTTAATGCACCTCCCTGAGATTGAACAGAATATTATCATAGTTTTTTTTCTGAAAACAATTGATTTTTTTAAAGTGAATAAGTTGTAATAGAGCTAAAAATATAATAATAATTTCTAATTTGCTCTTTGCATTTTCCATAAAAAAGTTAAATGACAGACCTTTCTGATTTTTCTTCAATAACCCACTGATAATTTTCATTTTTTCTGCAACTGTGAAAAATCTCTTTTTTATTGGTATATATTTTTCACTCTTTTTATTGGATAGCACCTTCTCCAGGGCAATCAGCAGGTCGGATAATTCTACTTTTTCTATTTCCAAACTTTCTTCTTTGGTATTGCCATCTGTAATTGGAAAAAATACATTTTTCTGTTTTTCTGCCTTTTCTTTTAAATATTTAATGACTTTTTTATATTTTTCATATTCCTCAATATACTTCTCGTTATTTTCTATCTCTGTAAAGTAATTATCTTCGTCTTCAATTTCTTTTTCCTGATTATTTTCCAGACTATTTTTTGGTAGCAGTTTTTCAGATTTCATTTTTAACAACACGACAATATAACTAATAGTCTTACTGACGACATTTATGTCTATTGATTCCTTCTTGCTGAATATATAATCAATATAACATTTTATAATATTAATGATTGGTACATCATTAATGTCTAATTTATCGTCTTTAATATTTTTAATTAAATCATTTACAGATCCTTCAAACCCGTTAAATTCTATTGTATATATCCCTTCTTTATCATTCATAATTCATTTTCATAGCTTCTTTTACTTCAACCAGTGTTTGTTTAGCTACTATTCTGGCTTTTTTGCTTCCTTCAACAACTATATCTTCTATCAATTTCGGGTTTTTTTCATATTGGCTTCTCTTTTCCCTAAAATTTTCAAATTTATCTGTTAAAGTCTTTGCCAATATTTTTTTACATTCTACACAACCTAATTTTCCGGATTTACAATTTGTGGATATTTCATCGGATTGACTTTTATTAAATATTAGATGGTAACTATAGACACTACAAATGTCCGGATGTCCGGGATCTTTTAATTTTATCTTCTGCGGATCCGTAATCATTGATCTCACTTTAATATTAATATTTTCCGGAGAATCAGACATATATATGGTATTTCCCAGACTTTTACTCATCCTTTTACCATCGATACCCGGAACACGGGGTATTTCGGTCAATTTTACCTGAGGCAAAGGAAATATTTCTTTATATAATCCATTAAATCTTCGGGCAATTTCACGGGCTAATTCAACATGGTGTGCCTGGTCTTCTCCTACTGGTACGGCATTTGATTTATAGATTAATATGTCAGAAGCCATGAGGACAGGATATCCCAAAAGACCATAACTAATATTTTCTTTCAAGCCCAAATCTCGAACCTGTTCTTTTAAAACTGGATTTCTTTCCAACCATGGCAGAGGAGTAATCATAGAAAACAGTAAATGTAATTCAGCGTGCTCCGGTACACAAGATTGAATTAAAATAGTACTTTTTTCCGGATCAATTCCCGCACTAAACCAATCAATTAATATCTCTCGGATATTTTCCTTTAATTCTTCGGTTTTATTATAACCAGTAGTTAATGCGTGGTAATCTACAACACCAAAAAAACAATGATACTCATTCTGCAATTTAACCCAATTTTCTAAAGCGCCTAAATAATTTCCCAAATGCAATCTACCAGTGGGACGCATTCCGCTAAATATTATACCTTTCATCTATAAAACTTCCTCCTTATTAAATCTTAAATAAAACATTTTACATTTATTATAATTATATTTAAATATTTTGAATATGATGTGTTTATTATTTATATTAAATATCTATATAAAAAAAATACTGCCGGGAATAATATTTTTCCAATTATACCACTTAATACGAGAAATAATAAGATAATTTGTCCATAAGATTCAATTTTCGAATATCTATATGCAAGTGATACCGGTAGCAATCCCATAAGTATTTTGGAACCATCCAATGGCGGGATTGGAATTAAATTAAAAATCGCCAATGCCAAATCAATAATTATTCCGGTTTGTAAAAAAAGTAGCCATCCTTTAACAAAGCTGGTAATTAGATTTAGAAAATTACTATCCCTTGCAATACTTATTTGCGAAAAAAAATGGTAACTAATCCTAAATACTATAGCAAATAAAATTGCGGTAATCAGGTTCGCAATCGGTCCGGCCAGTGATACATACACCATATCTCTTTTAGGCTGTCTTAAATTATTAAAATTTACCGGAACAGGTTTAGCCCAGCCAAAACGAAATATTAATAACATTAATGTACCAATAGGGTCGAGATGGGCCAAAGGATTCAATGTTAGCCTTCCCGCTTGAGCAGCAGTCGGGTCCCCCAATCGGTAAGCAATTATGCCATGGGCATATTCATGTATGGTAATGGCAATTAATACTGCTGGAATACTCCAAATGATTTCAAATATATTATCTAGCATTTTTTATTCTTTCAGATTCCTTTCTCTTTCTATTAATATTCCTTTTACAAATTTTATTTCTTCCTCTTTATTTCTTATTTTTCCGTCCAATTTGGCATACAACAATTTATTTAATAAGGTAGAATAAATAGGACCCGGTTGAAGCCCCGTTCTTTCAATATCTTTCCCAGTTATTTCCAATTTTTCATATTTTGATATTTTTAGAAATTTTATAATTCTTTCCTTTATTCTCTTCTGCCTATTTTTCATCATTAGTAGAAATAACATTTCATTAGTCATACTTTTTAATTTAACATACACTTCACTAGGTGATAATTTATCTTTCTGTTCCAAAAATTGAACGGTTAAATCATAATTTAATAAAATACCATTAATCTTGGAAATATTTGATGTTTTAAGCATCATTCTTCTGCAAATTCTCTGTATTTTGCTTATTTCCAAATCCTCCAGTAAACATGTAAAATAAATCAGCCATATTTCTACTTTTTCATCTACAAAATTATCTTTCCAATATTTATAACATTTTCTTGCTTTTACAATTTTTTCTACTTTTCTATCATCAACGACTACTCCGGGAAGAATATATTTTATCACTCCCAGATCCATCATTCTTTTCAATGCTCTTTCCGGTTTGATTTCATTTAATATCAGTATTAGTTCTTCTGCTATTCTTTTTCTTCTTAATTTGCTTAACAATTTATCATCTATAGCTTTTTTAAGAAAGTACTCTGTTGATTTATCCATTTTAAAATCGTATCTCTGTTCAAACCTGATTGCCCGGATAATTCTCGCTGGGTCTTCCACAAAACTCAGATTATATAATACCCTGATAATTCTCGATTGTAAATCCCTTTTACCGCCAAAAAAATCAATTAATTTACCAAAATAATTTTTATTCAATTGTATAGCCATTGCATTAATTGTAAAATCACGCCTGTATAGATCTTTTTTCATTGAACTCAATTCTACTTTAGGGAGTGCTGCGGGATATTCGTAAAATTCTCTTCTGGCAGTGGCTATATCTATTTTGAATCCATTCGGTAATATGATAATAGCTGTATTGAATTTTTTGTAGCTTTTCATCTTCCCCTTTAATACTTTACATAATTCCCGGGCATATTTTATACCATTTCCTTCTACCGCAATATCAAGATCATAATTTTTAATTCCTAAAAAAAGATCTCTAACTACTCCTCCGACCATAAACACAGAACATTTCATCCTGTCGCCTATACTGCCGATTTTACACAATATATTTAAAATTTCCTCTGGAAAATTTTCTTTGATTAATTTTAACTGATTATTTTTCTCTATTTTATTTCTATTTTCGATGTAAGTTGAAAAAGACCTTTGGGGAATATTGTCCTCACCATGCAGGCTTCTAATTAAATCTGTTCTTGTAACAATGCCCTTTAATTTATTATCAAGATCTATAACTAATATTCTCCCTATATCGTAAGAAACCATCAATTCCTGAATTTTAGTAAGAGATTCATCCGGCGTTACGTGTATAATCTTTTTAGACATAAATTTTGAAACAGGTTCCCTGCCAAAACCATGCCTTTTAGCTCTATTGAGCTCTTGCATAGTAATAATTCCCTTTAATTTTTCCTGTTCCATTACAGGGATTCCATTATGCCCATACCTTAAAGATATTTTTCTTGTTTCTTCAATTGAAGTAGATTTATCCACTGTTTTTACAGGAGAAGTCATTATATTTTTTGCCGTAATTCCTAAAACTATTTTTTTATCCAATATTTTAATCAATTTATTTTCTACTTCATCCAGTTCCTTGTTCTTAACAACAGCTGAGGCTGCTTGAAAATGTCCTCCGCCTCCCATTTCATTCAGTATTACATCTACTTTAACAGAATCAACCTTACTTCTCCCAACTATATAAATATTTTCATTCATTTTTACCAAGGTAAAAAATGCATCGCTATTTTGTATTTCCATTAATTTATGCGTAAGAAATGCCAATCCTTCTATATATTTATAGACCGTAGCCCTGGCAATAATAATATTTACTCCCTTACATAATATTTCTCTGGCAGAATGCAACAGTTGATTCATTAATTCCTTCTGTTCTTTATCCAATCCTATATTCATAAAATTATTTAGCACTTTTAATTTAATGCCTTTTCTGAATAAGTAGGAAATACAATCGACGTCATCAATGGTGGTATTAGAAAAAGTAAGTGATCCGGTATCTTCATAAATACCAAGAGCGAATAATGTTGCTTCAACGGGTGTAATAGCAATATTCAATTCTTTTATCTTTTTTAACAGCATTGTAGTGGTAGCCCCTATCTGTTCTATCTGATTGTATTTTCCGACAATATCATTTTTTGTAGATGGATGATGGTCGTATATATGGATTTCAACATCCTTTTTATTTACTATGCTTGCAAGAGGTCCTATTCTTTTTCTAATTCTTGTATCAACTATGATCAATTTGGTGATATCCTGAATTTTTATATTTCTAAGGGGAGTTATTTTTATCAAATGTCCATATATCGAAATAAATTTTCTGACATTTTTTTCTACTGATCCAGAGAATACCATAACCGCGTTTTTATAAATTTTATTAGCAGCTACCATTGCAGCAAGCGAATCAAAATCAGCACTTTGATGACTTACAATAATTTCCAATATATATTTCCTTTCATTGAATTATTCTTCTAAAATTATAACATAAATGCACTTGTGCTGGTAGCGTAAACAGAAAAGAGTTAGCTGGTTATAATACAGTAATAAGTAATTAGTGATGAGTAATGTGTGACGAGAAAGAGTTAGCTGGTTTACTAGTTAGGAAAATAGAAATCAGGAGTTAGGAGCAGAATAAAGAAGATAGAGCGTCATTGTTATAGAGCGTATAATATATAATAAACAAAATAGAAACATATCTTAATTTGAAAATTGGCTAATCAGTGAATTCTTTAATACCTTCTTTATCGACCGTAGCAAGGATTAATGGTAATTTTTCAGGTTTTTCCCTACCTATTTTAAAAGATGAAAACAATACCCTTTTAGCATCTTCTAATTTTTCCGGATTATTATAATATACTTCTGCCAATACTTCATTGGAAGTTGTTTTACTACCAACTTTCTTTTTTAATACGATACCGACGGATAAATCAATTCTGGATTCTTTTTCTTCTCTACCGGCACCTAAAAGCATGGCGCTTTTTCCAACTAATCTCGAATCTATTTTTTGAATATAACCACTTTTTTTTCCTTTTAGTTTAAAGCAATATTTTGCCGAAGGTAATAATTCTGTATTTTCAGCCACTTTAACATTTCCTCCGTGTTCAACAACCATTTCTTTAAACTTTTTAAAAGCCAAACCTTTCCTTAAAACATCAATTAATCTAATTTCTCCCTCTTGTATTGTTTTGGCAATCCCACCTAATTTCAACATATAAGCACCTAAAATCAGGCAGAGATTACGTAAATCTTCCGGTCCTTTTTCTTTTAGTGTATCAATTGCTTCTTTGACTTCCAAAGAATTACCTATAGCAAATCCAAGGGGCTCTTCCATATTTGAAATGACAGCAATTGTTTCTTTTCCTAATTCCACTCCAATTTCTACCATGATTTTCGCCAGTTTTATGGAATCTTTATAATCTTTCATAAAAGCTCCGCTACCGGTAGTCACATCCAATACAATTTTATCTGTACCTGCTGCAATTTTTTTACTCATAATACTGCTTACTATTAACGGGATACTATCAATTGTTCCTGTAACATCTCTTAATGCATATAATTTTTTATCCGCCGGAGCTAAATTCGAAGTAGGACTAATGACTGAAACCCCTATTTTCTTAACAATTTTGATAAATTTATCAAGGCTTATTTCCGTTTTAAAACCTTCTATAGCTTCTAATTTATCAATGGTTCCTCCGGTATGTCCCAAGCCTCTTCCAGACATTTTTGCAACAGGAACTCCTGCAGCAGCTACCATAGGTGCCAGGGCAAGTGTAGTTGTATCACCTACTCCACCGGTGCTATGTTTATCAACTTTGATTCCGGGTATTGAGCTTAAATCTACTATACTACCGGAATTTACCATTTCCATAGTTAGATATTTTGTTTCCTTTATATTCATCCCTTTGAAATAAATAGCCATTAACATGGCAGACATCTGGTAATCAGGTATTTTGCCTCCAACATATCCTTTGATAAAGTATTTTGTCTCATCTCTTTTTAAAATATCACCGTTTCTTTTTTTTATAATGAGATCAATTGCTCGCATTTTTGATATCTCTCCATTTTATTTATTATTTTTTTTATTATATCACCATTGTTAGTTATTTTAAAAAAATAGCATGCCTTATTTTTCAAAAGCATGCTATTTTAATCTAAAATAAGATTTACGGATTATATAATTTAATTTATAAACAAGGGAACAAATACTAAGGCAACGATAGACATAACCTTAATTAAAATGTTCATTGAAGGCCCGGCTGTATCTTTAAGAGGGTCACCGACTGTGTCTCCAATAACTGCTGCTGCATGCGTAGCTGTTCCTTTTCCACCATAATTTCCCATTTCAATGTATTTTTTTGCATTATCCCAGGCACCACCAGAATTAGCCATCATGATTGCCAATAAAACACCGACTAATAAAGCACCAATCAACATACCGCCTAATGCCTCCGGACCAAGGACAACACCGACTAATATGGGAGAAATTACCGCTAAAAGTCCCGGGATAATCATTTCTTTTAATGCACCTTTTGTGCTAATATCGACACATCTGGTTGAATCCGGTTTAGCCTTTCCCTCTTTTAATCCGGGTATTTCTCTAAACTGTCTTCTCACCTCTTCTATCATTAAGAAAGCTGTTTTTCCGACAGCATTAATAGTAAGAGATGAAAAAAGATACGGTAATGCTCCACCAATAAACATACCTGCTACAACAATAGGATCGGTAATGCTTATACTGGTTATTCCGACTGATTGAGTATAAGCAGAAAACAATGCTAATGCGGTCAAAGCAGCTGAGCCAATGGCAAAACCTTTTCCAATAGCGGCAGTCGTATTTCCTACTGCATCCAATGAATCTGTAATTTTTCTTACTTTGGGATCTAATCCTGCCATTTCAGCTATTCCTCCGGAATTATCAGCAATTGGGCCATAGGAATCAACTGAAACTGTCATACCGACAATTGACAACATACCAACCGCTGAAACTGCTATTCCGTATAAGCCAGCAAATTTAAAAGCAATCAATACCGTGGCAGCAATTAATATCAAGGGAATAAATGTACTAACCATACCAACTGCCAATCCGGTAATGACGGTAGTTGCTGGTCCGGTTAAAGAAGATTTTGCAATTGATTTTACCGGCGAATATTCATATGAGGTGTAATATTCTGTGACAAGTCCAATCATAATTCCAGCAGCTAAACCTGCCGTAGTGGCATAACAGACGTTAAGGTTACCAAACAAAGTATTAGAGAGAAAAGCAGAACATATGATGACCAAAATTCCACTAACAATTGTTCCCATGGTTAATGCACTGTGTAATTTCTTTTCATTTTTAGTTTTTACAAAAAATGTGCCGATAATTGCAGCTATTGCTCCACATGATGCTAATAATAGTGGAAATATTACTCCTTTTGCTCCAGGATAAATCAATGCACCTAATAACATGCTTGAAATAATTGACCCAACATATGATTCAAATAAATCAGCACCCATTCCCGCAATGTCGCCGACATTATCGCCGACATTATCTGCAATAACTGCAGGGTTACGAGGATCATCTTCGGGAATTCCAGCTTCAACTTTACCCACCAGGTCAGCTCCAACATCAGCCGCCTTTGTAAAAATTCCTCCACCTACTCTGGCAAATAAAGCAACTGAACTGGCTCCTAATGCAAAACCATCAATTACCCTGGGGTCTCTAAATATATAATATAATATTCCTAAGCCCAGCAAACCAAAACCAGTTACGGACATTCCCATCACTGCACCACCCGAAAAAGCAACATTCAATGCTTTAGTGATTCCTTCTTCTTGTGCAGCAAAAGCTGTTCTGCTATTTGCCTTGGTAGCTATTTTCATTCCGGTAAATCCTGCTAATCCGGAACATATTGCACCAATTATAAATGTTAATCCGGTAACATAACTTCTAACATATGTTAAAATAATGCTTACCAATATAATGAATATGATCAATACAACATATTCACTCTTTAAAAATGCCATTGCACCTTTTTCTATCATTGTAGATATTTCAATCATTTTGTCATTTCCCGGTTTTTCTCTTATAACTTTAATGTATAGAAAAAGAGCAAATATTAAAGAAACAATACCGGTAATTGGAATGATGGATTCAATATTCATACTATTTTTTTCCTTTCTAAGATTTAATCTAAAGTCTTATACGTCTAAATAAAATTTATAATTTTTTACTTTTTTATATTTACATTTTCCTTTATAACTGCCTGGGCTGCCGCTAATCTGGCAATAGGTACCCTATAAGGTGAGCAACTGACATAATTCAAACCAATTGAGTGACAGAATTCCACTGATTTAGGCTCTCCACCATGTTCTCCGCATATTCCCACTTCCAAATCATGTCGGGTTTTTCTTCCTAAATTTGTTGCCATTTTCACTAATTGACCAACACCTTCCCGGTCTAATACTTCAAAGGGATTATCTTCCAATATTTTTTCATCTACATATCTCAATAAAAATTTCCCTTCCGCATCATCTCTGCTTATACCAAAAGTAGTTTGTGTTAGATCATTGGTTCCAAAAGAGAAAAATTCTGCTTCCTTTGCTATCTTGTCTGCGGTTAATGCAGCCCTTGGAAGTTCGATCATAGTTCCTACTTTGTATTTTAATTTAACCCCTGCGGCTTCTATCTTTTCATCGGCAATCGTTTTTGCCATATTACATAAAAGATTAAACTCATTTACATGTCCAACCAAAGGTATCATAATTTCCGGTTTGACTTTTATTTTCTTCTTTGTTAAAGCTATGGCAGCTTCAAGAATAGCTTCCACCTGCATTTTATATATTTCCGGATATAGTATTCCAAGACGGCAACCACGCAGGCCAAGCATCGGATTTAATTCACGTAAAGATTCAACTTTTTCTAATAGTTTTTCCTTTTCCTCTATCTTTTTTAAATTAGTATTTTTCATCTTTAACTTAGTCACTTCAATTATAAGTTCCTCGTGTTTTGGTAAAAACTCATGCAAGGGAGGATCAAGTAATCTGATAATGACCGGTAGTCCGGACATGGCTTTTAAAATACCATAAAAGTCGTTTCTTTGCATAGGTAATAATTTTTTTAAAGCTTCTGCTCTCTGTTCCTTTGTATCTGCCATAATCATTTCCTGAACAATGGGCAGACGCTCCTGTTCCATAAACATATGCTCAGTTCTGCAAAGCCCGATGCCCTCCGCACCCAATTCTCGAGCTTTCTGGGCATCTTCCGGAGTATCCGCATTTGCATACACACCCAAACGCTTCATTTTATTCGCCCAGGAGAGAATGGTCTTAAATTCTTTACTAATTTCCGGATCAATGGTAGGCACTTTTCCTAAAAATACTTCCCCGGTTCCTCCGTCAATGGTAATAGAATCCCCTTTCTTAATGGTTATGTCGTTTACTTGTATTATTCCTTTTTTGGTATTTATATTCAGCTCACTACATCCTGCCACACAAGATTTTCCCATACCCCTTGCAACAACTGCAGCGTGACTGGTCATACCACCTCTACTGGTTAAAACTCCTTGAGCTTCTACCATTCCATGAATATCATCGGGTGTTGTCTCTGTTCTTACCAATATCACCTTTTCATCCTTTTGGCCTAATGCTTCCGCTTCATCAGCGCTAAAAACAACTTTTCCATATGCTGCTCCCGGAGATGCAGGCAATCCTTTGGCAATTACTTCGCTTTTTGCAGTCGGATCTATTCTTTTATGTAATAGTTGGTTTAACTGGTTTGGTTCTACTCGTAAAATTGCCTGTTCCTTATTTATAATGCCTTCTTTAACCATGTCAACTGCAATTTTAACTGCAGCCTGGGCTGTTCTTTTACCCGTTCTTGTTTGCAACAGGTATAATTTTCCTCTTTCTATCGTAAATTCATAATCCTGTACATCTTTATAATTTATTTCCAGTATATTTACTATTCTAATGAGTTCTTTGTAGACAATTGGCAAATCTTTTTGAAGATTGGACAAAGGTAAAGGTGTCCGGATGCCTGCAACAACATCTTCTCCCTGCGCATTTAACAGGTATTCGCCATAATTTTCTTTTTCTCCAGTAGATGGATTTCTAGTAAATCCTACGCCTGTTCCTGAATCTTCTCCCATATTTCCGAAAACCATTTCCTGAACATTGACTGCGGTTCCCAAATCATCAGGTATTTTATTTATTTTTCTATAAGTAACTGCTCTTTTATTATCCCATGATTTAAATACCGCATTAATTGCCATATCCAACTGTTCTCTTGGATCTTCCGGAAATACTTTTTCGGTCACTTTTTCAATCATTTTCTTATATTTTTGAACTAATTTTTTTAATCCTTCAATGTCTACTTCAGTATCCAGTTTTACATTATTTTCTTTCTTAATTGTGTTAAAAATCTCTTCGAAATGGTCATGATCTATACCCAATACAACATTTCCAAACATTTGTACAAATCTTCGGTAACTATCGTAAGCAAATCTTTCATTATTTGTCTTTTTAATAATACCTGTAATAGTATTATCATTTAATCCAAGGTTTAGAATGGTATCCATCATTCCAGGCATAGAAACAGGTGCACCGGATCGGACTGAAACCAACAATGGATTTTCTGGATCTCCGAATATTTTTTCCGATACTACCTCTAATTTTTTTAAATTTATGTTAATTTGTTTTTTTAATCCTTCAATAAATTTGGATTTATTCTTATTAAACTCAATACAAGCTTCAGTACTTATAGTAAAACCTTGGGGAACCGGTAGCCCTATATGAGTCATTACTGCCAGCCCTGCTCCTTTTCCTCCTAATATAGATTTCGTTTCTACTTTTGCTTCGTCAAAAAAATATACATATTTTTTCATTTTATTCTTCTCCTTTTAAAATTTTAAGTATTTCGGTTGCAATATCCTCAATTGCTTTGTTGTTGATATTTATAACTGAACACCCTACTTTCTTATAAATATTCTCAGCGAAATTTAGTTCTTTCCGAACTCTATCATGATTAGCGTAAACACTGTCAGCAGATAATCCTAATGTTTTTAATCTTTCTGTTCTTATCTCTATGAGTTTGTTCGGTGCAATACTTAGTCCGACAATTTTTTCTTTTGGTAAGTTGAATATTTCTCTTGGAGGTTCGATTTCAAAATCTAAAATGATATTTGCTACTTTTACACCTTTATGTGCCAGATACATGCTAAGAGGGGTTTTTGAAGTTCTTGACACGCCAAGTATAATCAAATCTGCCAGGGATAAATCCAAATTTCTTTGACAACTGTCATATTTAACCGCAAATTCCATTGCTTCCATTCTTTTAAAATACTCTTTATCATATTTTCGAATAAGACCCGGTTCCAATCTTGGAGATAATCCGCTCAACTTTTCAACATTTTCTATAATTGGACCCATTATATCAAATGAATTAACAGAATTTTTTTCTGATTCTTCTCTTAAAAATCGTCTTAAATCCGGCTTAATCAGTGTATAAACAATTATACTATTATTTTTTTCTATTTTTTCTAATATTCCTTTTATATCTTTGATTGATTCTATATGTGCAAATAGTTTTATTTTTAAGAGGTCTGAGCTAAATTGGCTTATTGCTGCCCGTGCAACTAATTGAGCAGTTTCACCGGTAGAATCTGAAATAATATAAATATATGTTTTTAATCCTTTCTTTTCACTAACCATCCTATTCCTCCTTTTTTAGGGATATTTTGGATAAAACAGCAGTCTGATTAAATAAATTGCTTAATTTTTTTATTAACCCCACCCTGTTTCTTCTAATTTCTTCATTTTTATCCATCACTAAAACCTGTTCAAAAAATTCATCGACAAAAATGCACAATTTTTCCAATAGTTTAAATACTTTATTATATTCTTTAATTTCTATGCATTGTTTTATTTCAACTTTATATTTTTTATAATGCTCCCATAAGCTGATTTCTTCTTTTTTCTTTAACAATAATTCATCAATTTCTGTCTCTTCGCTTCCTTTTGATAAATTCATCACTCTGCTTGATGAATTGATAATCTTTTTAAACATGTCTGTATTATATAATTTTTGAATGACTTGGATCCTTAATTGAATGTCATTAAAATCATCATTTTTTTCTGCAGCTAAAACTGCATTAATCACATCATAATAATTTCCCTTTTCCAAAAGAATATTTTTTAACCTTTGCTGTAGGAAAAATAATACTTGGGAAACGATTTCCTCATCTTCTTTTTTAATTTCTACTGAAATATTATCTTTATAATAAGAAAAGGATTTATTGATTATTTCTTTTAGTGAAATTTCAAGGTTGTTTTCAAGTATCATTCTAATGATTCCCATGGCTTGTCGCCTCAAGCCATAAGGATCTTGAGAGCCGGAGGGAGTCAAACCTATGGCAAAACAGCCGACAATATTATCCAATTTATCAGCAATTCCTAAAACCATACCACTTTTGGTTTTTGGCAATATATCATCTGAAAAACGAGGGAGATAATGTTCAAAAATAGTGTTAGCAACTTCCTTTTTTTCATCAGAAAAAAGGGCATACTCTTTTCCCATAATTCCCTGCAATTTAGGGAATTCCTTAACCATTTCGGTAACCAGATCAGCTTTGCATAAGTAGGCAGACCTTGAAATTATTTTTTTATTATCCTCGTCAATAAATAAACACTCTGAAATATAGTCACTTAATGCGGTTATTCTTTTCGTTTTATCAAGAAGATTTCCCATACTTTCCCTGAATACCACATTCTTCAATTCATCCACCCTTTTTTCCAATGGTATTTTCTGATCTTCTCTATAAAAAAATTTTGCATCTTCCAATCGTGCAATTAAAACATTTTCATTTCCTTTAATAATATCATTATCATTATGGTTTGAATTGTTTATCACAACTATAAAGTTATTAATTAGTTCATCAAAGCGCTTGTAAATCGGAAAATATTTTTGATGAACTTCCATAACCGTCACCAGAACATGCATGGGTAATTCCAAATATTTCTTATCAAAGTGACCTAAAATCGCATGTGGATATTCAACCAAATAATTGATTTCATTCAATTGGTTTTCATTGACGATTTCTTGTCCATTATTTTCTTTTATAATTTGTAAAATCTCTTCTTTGATTCTTTTTTTTCTTTTCAGCGGATCTATGATTGCATAATTTTTTTTCATTTCTGTAAAATATTCTTTGCTTGAAAATATGCTTATTCGATCCGAAGCTAGCAATTTATGACCGAAAGTAATATTCCCTGAAGATAATCCATCCAGGTTAAAATTAATAATTTCTTCTCCATGCATTGCAAGTATCCACCTGATAGGTCTTATAAATTTTAACTTACCAGTTCCCCAGCGCATCGATTTGGGAAAGCTTAAACTCTTGATAATTTTCGGAAGGCATTGTTTTAATAATTCAAAAGACGACTTTCCTTTTATTGATTTAATCGCAAATATATATTTTCCCTTATTTGTTTCTTCAGTAATTAGCTCTTCGACCTTTATTCCCTGACTCTGGGCAAATTTTAAAGCTGGTTTTTGTGGATTCATTTCTTTATCAAAAGCAATGGTTATAGCAGGCCCCTTAACTTTAAGTAATGCATCTTCCTGTTTTTCGTGTAATTGGGAAATAAATAAAATTAATCTCCTGGGCGTACCAAAGACATTTATAATTTTATAATTCATCTTTAGTTCATCTAAATTTTTTATAGTGAATTTTTTTAAATCTTTTAAGGCATTTTCTATGCAATTTGCAGGAATTTCTTCAGTTCCAATTTCTAATATTACGTCAACCATATGCAAATTTATTCCTTCGCTTTAATTTATTTTATCCATTAAGGGAAAATTCATTTCTTCTCTTTTTTTTATCTGTGCCTCCGCACACAATCTTGCAAGATTTCTAACTCTTGAAATGTATCCTGTTCTTTCTGAAACACTAATCGCACTTCTTGCATCCAGCATATTGAAAGTATGAGAACATTTTAATATGTAATCATAAGCCGGGACAGGTAAACATTTATCAATTAATTTTTTTGCTTCATTTTCATATATATTAAACAGATTAAACAGCATGGAAGTGTCTGCTTCTTCAAAATTATACTTCGAATGCTCAAATTCTGCTTGCCATTGCACGTCCCGGTAAGTTATATTTTTACTCCAATTCAAATCAAAAACATTATCCTTATCTTGAATAACCATGGCAATTCTTTCCAATCCATAGGTTATTTCCACCGGTACGGGATGTAATTCAATACCACCTGCTTGTTGGAAATAGGTAAATTGCGTTATTTCCAAACCATCAAGCCATACCTCCCAACCTAAGCCCCATGCTCCCAGAGTTGGAGCTTCCCAGTCTCCTTCAATAAATCGAATATCATGATTTTTTTTAACAATATCTAATTCTTTCAAACTTTTTAGATAGATATCCTGAATATCTTTAGGTGAAGGTTTAATGATAACTTGAAATTGATGATGCTGTTGAACCCTATTGGGATTTTCACCATATCTTCCGTCGGCAGGACGTCTTGATGGTTCAACATAAGCTGCCTTCCAAGGCTCAGGACCCAATACCCTTAAAAAAGTTGCCGGATTCATAGTGCCTGCACCAACTTCTATATCATAAGGTTGGCAAATGGCACATCCCTGTTCACTCCAGAATTTTTGCAGATTAAAAATAATGCTTTGAAAATCCATTTATCTTACATCCCTGTTTTTAAATAAAATTCCCTCCCTTAATCATTTTACCATAAAACTTGAAAGTTTTTTCTTGAGAGGGACTTAACAATTATATGTTAATATATCAAAATAGACCTTGAATGTCAACGAAATCAGCTTTTTAAAACAGTATCTAGTATGGAGTATTGAGTATATAGTTCAAGATAAGATGTAGGAAACAAATGCAGTAA
>CAZMLS010000022.1:0-19343 GCA_964567215.1 uncultured Atribacterota bacterium
GAACAGATTCGAGCTGCCCAGCTTATGAAAAGCTCTTTGGAAGTGATTAAAGAAGAACGATTAAAAATAGGAATTCCATTAGATATTGGATTAGACCCTAACCAAACTGGTATTATCGGAGAGGAATATACAGAACTTACGACTACTTTGGGAAATCTTGAGGCGAAAAGAACGAGTACTAATCCAGCCTTTGCTGCTCTATTGGTAAAATATTTCAAAGAAGCCAATTTAAAAAAAGGAGATACCATTGCCATTGGTGCTAGCGGTTCCTTCCCTGGATTAATTTTAGCTACTCTTTCTGCGGTTAAAGTGCTGGAATTGGAGCCTTTGCTTATTTGTTCTGTTGGTTCCTCTGAATACGGAGCCAATATTCCTGAATTTACCTTTGTCCCAATGCTGGATAGTTTAAATGAAAAAAATATTTTCTCCTACCATTTATTGGCTATTTCTATGGGGGGATACCTTGATCAAGCCAGGGGAATGTTTTATCCTGATTCTCGCGAAATCATTGAAAAGATAGCTCAAGATTCAGGAGCATATTTTATTAACATAGATAGCATAGAAGAAAACATTCAATATAGGATGCAACTTTATAAAAAAACGGCTGCTGATCGACCGATTAAAGTTTTTGTAAATATCGGAGGCGCCACACCAAACTATGGTGATACTCCTGCTTCAATTACCTATCCGAATGGATTGGTAATCAATGGTCCAAAAATCCCCGACCATCCCGACCGAGGACTAATTTTTGAATATCAAAATTTAGGAGTTCCCATTGTTAATCTATTAAACATCAGAGGTTTAGCGGTCAAGAACGGATTGCCAATTGACCCCATGCCATTACCCGAGATAGGAGAAGGAGGAGTATATCGTCAAACATCTTACAATAAATTATTAATTTTTTTGGTAATTGGAATAGAATTTTTTTATCTATTCTGGGCTTTTAAAAATAAAGATTAAATACATATACTAATTTTTTTTAAAAAATATAATAACGAAAATGATTTATTATTTACTCTCCCAGGAAGCTATTTCTTTTAGGCGTTCTATTATATTAAGATGCTGGGTACAGACCTTTTCGCATTGTCCGCACTCAGTACATTCATTTGCTTTTGCACCCTGGTTTTTTGTTAGACCCCAAAGATAACTTTTATTTTTCATTTCTTTATTAGTGCTTCCGAATAACTGTTTTTCGTTATAAAGCTGCATATAAGAAGGCACTGGAATGCCTTGAGGGCAATGGTCACAATAACCGCATCCGGTACATGCAGAATTCATGTTATCTCCTATTTTTTTTCTGATTCTTTTCAAATCTGCATTAGTAAAAGGCAGGGCTTTATCTGCTACGCGACAGGCTATATCAATATGTTCGCGGATGGTGAAGCCATTCAAAACTACTGATATTTGGGGACAGGATATTAGAAATCGTAAAGCTGCCTCTGTAGGAGTCTCTCCTTTTGAAGCTAAAAAAGAAAGTTCTTTCTCATGAGTAGGTATGGCTCCTCCAAACAATGGATTCATGGCTGCTACGCCATAACCTTTTTTGTAAGCAGCTGCTACTCCGTCCCAGCGATAAGGGAAATTCAGGATATTAATTCCCAAAAGCACACCTTCTACCTTACCATCTTCCAGGATATCTTTTATTTCATGTCCCGGCTGATGTGAAGAAAAGACAATATGGTCAATAAGTCCTTCTTCTTTACATTGCAGGAGACCTTCATATTGTCCGTCAGGTTTCATGGCTAATTTATAATCTTCCATTTTAAGAAGACACCAGATATGGTAAAAATTGATTTTAGAAAGACCCAACCGATCTAAGGACTTTTTAACTGCATTTTTAGCCTTTGTAGCAGTGGAAAATTCATTAGGTTTTCCCTTGGTAGATACATAAAAATCTGCAGGCATATTTTTGAAAGCAATACCAAAAATGTCTTCACTTTGGTCATTACAGTAATAAGGAGCTGTATCAAAATAATTGATTCCTTTAGCATTTGCATAGCGAAGGAGTTCGGCATTTTCTTCTTTACTCTTTGAAGTATCGAAACGCATTCCACCGAAACCTACTGCAGAGACCTTTTTCCCGGTTTTTCCATATTCTTTGTAAATCATAATATTGTTTTTTTCTCCTTTATTATCTAGAGAAATTTTAACACTTTTAAGGGGTGATTTAAAATAATATTTTTATACGTTTGCATCTCGTATCGTATTAGGAGAGATAAATAAAATAAATTTCCTCATAGGCAGGCGAGTCCCATCTGCCCTATAGAAGGTAGATGCAAGATTTATCCCTACTAATAAAAATCATTTTACCATATAATAAATACTAATTACACATTACTTATTAGTGATTTTCCTACGCTCCATGCCAAAAAACAAGATAAGATTCACGGGATATGAAACGCGAATTGAATTTTGAATAAATTTGAAAATATTCTTAAAAGCATCTATTCTAATAAAAGGAAAAACGTTACTTGATAATTTGCCAAAAGTTAACCCGAAAAATATTCTTATTTTTACTAGGTGGTATAATAGATAAATAATATTTACAGGAGAAAAAATGAACAAAATACCGGTAAGTCCAGAAGAAAAATATGAAATCTTGATTAACAATGTCTCTCATCAGGGAGAAGGGATAGGCAGAGTGGAAAATTTTGCAGTTTTCGTACCCGGCGCAATTAAAGGAGAAAAAATAGAAGTAAAAATCACTGAAATTCGAAAAAATTTTGCCCGAGGAAAATTAGAAAAAATCATTTTACCTTCTTTAAATCGGGTAAAGCCTCCCTGTTCGGTTTTTAATCTTTGCGGAGGTTGCCATTTACAACACATCAATTATAAAAAGCAGTTGGAAATGAAAAAAGAAATTGTAGAAAATGTTTTGAGTAGAATTGGCAATCAAAACATAGATGTTATGCCAATCATAGGTATGGAAATTCCCTGGCGCTATCGCAATAAAGGACATTTTCACCTTGCACGGGAAAATGAAAATATAACATTAGGATTTTACCAATCAAAAAGTCATGATCTTGTTCCTGTTTCTCGATGTCTTTTATTTAGTCAAAACATTAACTCTCTGATTAAATATTTGGAAAAGGAATTAACTCGTCAGAAAATCACCATTTATAATCACAAAACAGATAAAGGAAATTTCAGAGGTATTGTATTAAGAGAAAGTAAATATACCGGGGAAATAATGATCATTTTTATTACCAGAGAGGAAAGATGGTATCTGGATGAAAATTTTTTAAATAATCTGATAATTGCTTTTCCTCAAGTTGTTTCTCTTTGCCAAAATATAAATAAAAATCCAAAAATGGCATTATTTGGAAAAGAGTTTAGGATTTTAAAAGGTAAAACTTTTATAGAAGATCATATCGATTCCTTTAAATTTAAAATATCCCCTTCATCTTTTTTCCAGGTAAATGTTTTACAAACGGAAATACTGTATAAAAAGATATTAGAATATGCAAATCTAAGTGGAAAAGAGACTGTGATTGATTCCTATTCCGGAACGGGGACTATTTCAATATACCTTGCCGGAAAAGCCAAAAAGGTATATGGATTAGAATTACAAAAAGGAGCAGTCAGGGATGCATGGGCTAATGGAGAACTTAATAACCTTTCCAATTTGAAATTTATTTCCGGAAAAGCAGAAAGTTGGCTTTATAAATGGATTCAAAGAGGAGAAAAAGCAGAAGTTATTGTTATCGATCCGCCACGTAGGGGCTGTTCCCGGGAAGTTCTTAAAAATATAATTAAAATAAAACCGGAACAAATTTTATATGTTTCCTGTGACATGCCCACCTTGGCTCGCGATATTAAATATATTACCCAAAATGGTTATAATATAGAAGAAGTGCAACCGATAGATATGTTTCCCCATACAAGTCATATAGAATGTTTGGTTCATCTAACAAGATAGGCAATTGAAGTTTACTTTAATCAATCAAATCTTAAAATAAAGGTTTTAAAATGTTAAATGAGAAGAAAAACGATAAACTTTATTTAAAAATTAATCCGGATGATATTGACCCAAAAGCTTTATTCATTATAAGAAAGTTAAATGATTTCGGTTTTGAAGCTTTTTTAGTCGGGGGTTGCATCAGGGATTTAATACTGAGGAAAAATATAAATGACTGGGACATAACTACCCAAGCTCCTGTGGAAGAAATTATCAAATCCTTTAATAATTTTAAAATCGTAACGGTTGGGAAAAAACATGGAACCATCTTATTAGTCAGTAACCGTATTCAGTATCAAGTCTCTACTTTTAAATCAATCATCGGTATTCAACCCAGCTTGCAAAGTGATTTGAGGTGTCGTGATTTTACCATTAACAGTATGGCCTGGAACGAAAAAAACGGACTTGTAGATTTATCAAACGGGGTAATGAATATCCGGGAAGGCATTATACGATTTACAGAGAACTCACAGGATAGAATTAGGGAAGATCCTCTAAGAATGTTAAGGGCAATAAGATTAGCCAGTGAATTGGATTTTAAAATAGAAAAAGGCGCCTTAGAGGAGATATATGATCATTGCGAATTGCTTCAAAAAGTTAGTATTGAGAGAGTCAGAGATGAGTTTATAAAAATACTGCTAAGCAATTCCCCCGGGAGAGGTTTTAGATTATTATACCGACTGAAGTTATTAATATTTATTATGCCTGAACTACAAAAATGTGTGGGAATTAGGAAAGAATATCTTCAAAATGACGAAGATTTATTTGAATACATCCTGGATTTATTAGAAAATTTACCTTCAAATATTATCTTACGCTTATGCATGATATTATATATTATAAAAAATATATCCAAATTAGAAGATAAAAAAGAAATAACAACTAAAATATTAAGACGGATAAGATTTAAAAATGCGGTAATAAAAAAAGTGAATATAATGACTCAGGAAAATTGGGAAACCATTCATTTTTCCGAAAAAAAGAAGATTAGACAACTTGCTTCCCGAATAGGAATGGAAAATTTAGAAGATTTTTGGGAATTATGCAAAACTCTTATCAAGGCAAACCGGAATGCTGAAAAGTCCAAATTAGAGGAAATTAGAACCGGAAAAAATAATCTAAAAGAAATTCTAAAGGAAAAACCACCGGTATCCCTTAAAGACTTGGTAATAAAAGGTAAGGATTTAATTGAATTAGGTTATAAAGAAGGGAAAGGGATAAAAGATATTTTAAATGAACTGTTAAATTTGGTATTAGAAAAACCGGAATTAAATCAGAAAAAGATATTGCAAAATCTAGTAAAAAATTTAACCATTTAAAAAGTAAGGCAATTTGAAGAAGGAGAAAAAAATAAATGAACTTTAATTTTGCAGAATGGATAATGAATCCATTTGTCTTAATGATGTTAACGGTCTTTTCAGGGATGTTGTTTGGTAAGATCAAATTTGGTAAATTTACCTTTGGCGTATCCGGCTGTCTTTTTGTAGGCTTAGTAATTGGGTGGTGGGTCTACAGATTTGCAAACACTTTTTCGAACACTACCCCAGGTTATTACACTGCCTTGCAGTTAACAAAAAATGGCGTGGTGGATAAAGGCTTTTTTACCCTCTTTTTAATCCTTTTTATTGCTGCCGTTGGGCTACTTGCCGCGAAAGATATAGGAATCATTATTAAAAAATATGGCTCAAAATTTATTATCCTGGGTTTTTTAATTACTTTTATAGGTGCCATGTCAACCTATGGCATGGCCCTCATTTTACCGGGACTCAATCCTTATGAAGTAGCCGGAGTCTATACCGGAGCGTTGACCAGCTCTCCCGGTCTGGCCGCTGCCCTGGAATCTGCCCGGGAACATGCTGCCCAGTTAACAGAAGATTATGACTCTTTATCGGAAAGCAAAAAACAGGAAATACTAAAACTTCTCAATATTTCCCAAAAAACAGAGGTTGCTGATTCTCTCACCGAAGAACAAAAAAGTAAGTACATTAAAAATGCCGAAGCCGGTATTGGTATCGGTCATTCGGTCGGTTATCCTTTCGGAGTGCTGATTGTAATCCTTGCTGTGAATTTTTTACCGATAATATTTAAAATAGATGTTGAAAAGGAGCGGGCAATATTTTCAACTGAAATAAATGAGAATAGAACGAGCAGCTCTATCAATGGAGACCAAGCTACTGTTCGTTTTGATCTGACCGCCTTTATTGTTGCCTGTTTCCTGGGTTATACCCTGGGAAAATTAAAGTTTGATTTAGGACCGCTAGGCAATGTCGGTTTGGGTTCCACGGGAGGAGTTTTATTAAGCTCATTAATTCTGGGACATATTGGTAAAATCGGTATTCTCCATTTCAGGATGGATAATAAAATATTGGGTGTGATTCGGGAGATTTCCCTGGCTTTCTTTTTGGCCATTGTCGGCTTAAGATATGGTTTTTATGCCTTTACCGCTCTTTCCGGATCCGGTATTTACCTGGTGCTGACTTCCCTGGTAGTTGGTTTCTTAGCAATCACCATCGGTTACCTGGTTGGAAGATACGTATTTAAAATCAATTGGATATTGTTATCAGGAGCCCTCTGCGGCGGTATGACTTCCACTCCCGGTTTAGGAGCTGCCATAGAAGCTGTGGGAAGTGACGAACCGGCTGCAGGATACGGAGCAATTTATCCTTTTGCTCTATTGGGAATGGTCATTTTTTCTATTATTTTGCACAATTTGCCGATATAAGAAAGATTAATTATTTCTCATTCTTAATTTATAAAAGATATTTTGTCTATACAGTAGGGATAAATGGGAAGATAATCAAAGAATACATAAAAATCCAAGAAAAGAAAAATATAGGGTAAACGGAACTTGAAAAGAAAATCTCAATATAAAACACAATAAGGCAATAGTTCGATTTAAAGAGCTTTTCAAAATTAAATTAGAATAGATAACCCACCTACTAAACGGGTGGGCTGTTTACTTAGTTATCACCTCATAACAAGCTATAATAGAACCAAGCGTATAAGTCTACCCAAAACCAGACGAATTTTTTCACTAAAGAAAGCCACCCCCAAAGTATTAACAAAGAAAAATCCCCAGGAGTGTTTGACAATTTTAAATAAAGTGTAGTATACTCAAAATAATTAAAGAAACCACAAAAAAACTAAATGAATACACAGAATAGCAACTTAAATATTACGGAAGTTGTGGTATTATTAAAAATTACTAATTTATAGGAATTAATAGTATTCTTTTAATGCTACATTTGGCTTGGTTTCAATTACAACATTATTCCAGCTTATCTAAAAATAACTTAAGAAAGGGAGTGGTATTATGTTTCCTGAAGAAAGAAAAAATCGGATAAAACAAATAGTACTCGAAAATAGAAGCATTACTGTATCAAGTTTGGTAAAAATATTTAATGTTTCTAAAGAAACTATTCGTAGAGACTTAAAATGCCTTCAGGAAGACAATATTATTAAAAAAACTTATGGAGTGGCAACTTTATCAGATGAATTAAATAATATTAACGTTCCTACTATACAAAAAAGAAAATTCAAAGAACAAAGAGAAAAAAGGGCTATAGCAGAAGAAGCTATTAAGCTATTATGTAATAATAAATACATTCTGTTGGATGCGGGGAGTACAACAGAATGTATAGCTAAAGAATTAAATAAAATTAATTATACTGAAAATATTTGTATAATAACTAATGGAATAAATGTAGCAGAAGAGTGTTCTAAAATTAGTTATGCTAATGTGTATTTGCTTGGAGGGAAATTACAGAAAAGAACATTAAGCATTACTGGACCTCAAGTTATTAGAGAAATTAAAAGTTTTAACATTGATATAGCTGTCATAGGGGTTACTGGTATATCAAATGGTGGTTTTTATAGTTCAAATATATACGAAATCGAAGTAAAGGAAACTATGGTGTCAGTGGCGAGAAAAGTAGTGGTAGTAGCTGACCACACGAAGTTTGGAAAACACGGTTTAAAACCTTTTTGTAGCTTTGAAAATGTTGATTATCTTATTACAAGTGACTTATTGGACAATTCCACTTTGAAAAGAATAAAAGATAATTATAAAACAAAAATAATAATTGCACAAATGGCCTCAGATGTAAAAACATCATAACTGATTGTTAGGGTTAACACTTTGGGGTAATTTTCTGGGTGAAAAATTTCTTCCGGTTTTATACAAACTCACCCTTTAATTTATAAGGGTTTCTGGTTTTTAAAATAAACATGATAGTCGTTATTATTTAGTTTACAAAAATAAATAAATATCTACTTTCTTGAATATAATATTAATCCGAAGGACAGAATGCCACGGGTTTGCCCGAGGATATCTTTACGAAACTGGACTACCCAAATATGAGGAATAATTAAAGAAAGGAAGATATCAAATGAACATTTACGAAGAATCCTTAAAACTGCACGAAGAAAACAAAGGCAAGATTGAAGTCATAAGTAAGACTGAAGTGAAAGACATGCATGATCTGGCAGTGGTCTACACACCCGGAGTCGCGGAACCCTGCAGAAAGATTCATGAAAAGACTTCAGAGGTCTACAAATATACTTCCAAGGGAAACATGGTCGCAGTCGTATCAGATGGTACCGCCGTCCTGGGACTGGGAGATATTGGACCGGAAGCCGCCCTACCGGTCATGGAAGGAAAAGCTGTCCTCTTTAAGCACTTTGCCGGTGTAGATGCCTTTCCTATCTGTCTGGCCACCAAGGATACGGAAGAAATCATAAAAGCGGTCACCCTCATTGCCCCTTCCTTTGGCGGTATTAACTTAGAAGATATCAGTGCCCCCCGCTGTTTTGAAATCGAAGATAGATTGAAAAAGATTCTTAATATCCCCGTCTTCCATGATGACCAGCACGGTACAGCCATTGTGGTCTTATCCGGCCTCATCAACGCCTTAAAGGTAGTACACAAAGAAATAGATAAAATAAAGGTAGTAGTAAACGGAGCCGGAGCCTCAGCCATTGCCGTCTTAAAATTCCTGATGTCTGCCGGAGTCAAACATGCCATCCTTTGTGATTCCAAAGGTATTATTTATGAAGGCAGACCCAACAACATGAATCCCGTCAAAGAAGCGATGGCCAAAGTTACTAATCGGGAAAAAATGAAAGGAACTTTGGCAGATGCCATAAAAGGAGCGGATGTCTTTCTGGGTCTTTCCGCAGCAGGTGTCTTAAAACCCGAGATGGTAAAGACTATGGCTTCTGATTCTATTATCTTTGCAATGGCCAATCCCACTCCCGAGATCATGCCGGATATTGCCAAAAAGGCAGGTGCCCGTATTGTCTGTACCGGTCGCTCCGATTTTCCCAATCAGGTGAACAATTGTCTCGGTTTCCCGGCCATCTTTAAAGGGACCTTAAAGGTTAGAGCCAGTCAGATTAATGAAAAGATGAAATTGGCCGCAGCCCATGCCCTGGCTTCCTTGATCTCTGATGATGAATTAAATGATGAGAATGTGATTGCGAATGCTTTCGATCCCCGGGTGGTAGAAGTAGAATCAGAAGCGGTAGCGAAGGCAGCAATAGAGAGTGGTGTGGCGAGGATATAAATTTATAAAGCTTTAGAAAATTTATTACATTTAGTATTTAATTCTAAAATATTAAATAAGTATAACGAAGTAATATAAAATACTATATTTCATTGTTTTAAATTAAAAGAAAGGAGAATATTTAAATATATAAACATTTAAAATATTAAACAAATTTTGGTAAAACAATAATAAATATTTCAATAAATTATAAAAATTAAGGAGAAACAACATGAGAAAAGATTATGCAAAAGTTTCAACTGAGATTCCAGGAAAAAATTCAGCATTACTAAAAAAAATAGGTGAAAAATATGTGGCGTCGGGATCAATGTATTCGATGTATCCTATTATTGCAGCAAAAAGCGAAGGTGCCATAATCACAGATGTCGATGGAAATGAATATATTGATTTTTTTGCAGGTGTAGGAGTAGCCAACTTAGGAAATAGAAATCCTAAGGTAATTGATGCCGTAAAAAAACAGTTAGATAAGATTGTTCATACCTGTTTTGGAGCTGTTATGACTGAGCCGTTTATAAGATTAGCGGAAAAATTAGCTGAAATTACACCCGGAAATTTTGAGAAGAAAACTGCCCTCTTTAATAGTGGTTCAGAAGCGGTAGATAATGCAATTAAAATTGCTCGAGCATATACAAGACGCCGAGCTACCATTGCATTTGATGGTGCTTTCCATGGCAAAACCTTGTTGGCAACTACTTTAAATGGCATAGTTCAAGGGTTGAAGCAAGGTTATGGCCCTTATATTTCAGAAGTATATAGGTTTCCTTACCCTTACTGTTACCGTTGCCCTTTTGGAATGAAAAGTCCTGAATGTTCTTTGAGATGTTTAAAATTTATCGAAGAGGGATTCTTGACAAGGGTAGATGCTAGAGATGTAGCTGCTCTAATACTTGAGCCAATGTTAGGTGATGGAGGTTATGTATTTGCACCTGATGAATTTCTTATCGGATTACAAAAATTATGCAATAAGCATGGTATTGTATTTATAGTAGATGAAATCCAAACTGGCTTTGGAAGAACCGGTAAATTATTTGCTAGTGAATATTCAGGTATCGAACCTGATTTGATTTTAATGTCCAAATCTATGTCGGATGGTTTCCCGGTAAGTGCTGTTACAGGTAGAAAAGAAATAATGGACAGTGCTCCCATGTTAGGGGGGACTTTTGTGGGTCATCCTGTTTCCTGTGCAGCTGCCTTAGCCGTCCTTGATATTTTTAAAAATGAAAATATATTAGATGAAGTAAAGAAAAAAGAAAAAATAATTAAAGATAGACTCGAAAAAATGTATCAAAATATTTCTTTAATCGGTAATATTGATGGTAAAGGAATGGCATGGAGAATAGAGCTAGTTAAGGATAGAATAACAAAAGAACCTGCTTCAGACGAAACCTTTTTAGCATGCCAGGAATGTCTTAAAAAAGGTTTAATAGTCATGAAATCCGGAGTTTACCGCAATGTAATTCGCTTTATTGCTCCACTGACTATTGAAGTTGATCAGCTTAATGAGGGATTTGATATTCTTGAAGAGGTATTAAAAAAAATAAATAATGATTAGTATTTTAAATTATTACAGTACCAAAATAGTTGATTGGTTAAAAGTTACTGTCAAAAATTAAAAAGAAAGGAGGTATTTTTTCGATTTTTCCATAATAGGGAGAACATTTGAAGGCCATCCTGTCTCAAGAACAGCTGCTTTAGCTGTTCTTGATGTTTCAAGTGAAGCTCGAAAAGAGGAGGTGAATATATTTTATATAAAGTTAATTTGAATCCGAAACATTAAAGTATTTAAATAAAATTAAAAATAAAATTTTATGTAATAAAGCTAAGATTTTCAGAAGAATTTATGTTTAATTTATTTTAATGGGAGGATAAAATGTTAGATTACGAGAAAGAGATAATTGAAAAAATTGACAAATTAGAAGATGATATGATTAATTATGCCCGAAAACTGGTTAGTTTCCCTACTGTTGCAGGCAACGAATTAGAGGCACAGACTTATGTGAAAGAAGTATTGAGTTCTCTAAATTTTGATCATATCGATATGTGGGAACCCGATATCAATCAATTAAAAAGTCATGAAGCATTTATTAGTGAGCGTCGTGATTTTAAAAATAGCCCAAATGTTGTAGGAATAAAAAAAAGGTTTTGGTGGCGGTAGATCATTAATTTTAAATAGTCATATTGATATTGTCCCTGAAGGAGACCATGAAAAGTGGATTTATAATCCATTTGGCGGTGAGGTAAACAATGGAAATATTTATGGAAGGGGTATTTCTGATATGAAGGGCTCAGATGCTCCAATATTTACTGTACTAAGAGCTTTTCAGGAAATAGGTGTAAAACTGAAGGGAGATATAATATTTGAAAGCGTGATTGAAGAGGAAACTGGCGGAGCCGGAAGTTTAGCTTGCGCATTAAGAGGTTATAAAGCAGATGCAGCTATAATTTCTGAACCTGGTAATTTTACAATATGCCCAGCCCAACAAGGTTCTACATGGTACAGAATTACAATTCAAGGAAAGGCAGCTCATGGGGGCATGAGATATTTAGGAGAAAGCGCAATTGAAAAAACTCCTCAAATTATTAAAGCAATAAGAAGTTTAGAGACCCATATTAATGAAAAATATTATACAAATTTATATGAAGGGAATCCGATTCCTTTTTGTATAAATATTGGGAAAATAAATGGAGGAAATTGGCCGTCAGGTGTTCCAGACAAAGTAACAATAGAAGGGAGAATGGGCGTCCCTCCAAATTTAACATTACAAGAAGCCTGGAAATTATTTGAAGAATGGATCAAAAAGGCTTTAAAAGAAGATTCTTGGTTGAAATCCAATCTACCAAGTGTTGAATGGTTTGGAGCTTACTGGGGTTCAGCTCAAATTGATATTAACCATCAGATAGTAGATATTACAAGACATTGCTATGAAATGGTATTAAATAAAGAACCAGTAATTGCAGGAACGCCATGGGGTACCGATGCGGCAATGCTAACAAAATATTCGGATACACCAGCATTAGTTTTTGGTCCAGGAGCAACAGCCCATGATGCCGATGAGTATGTGTCAATAAATAACTTAATGAAATATTCAAAAATATTAGCGCTTGTAATATTGAATTGGTGTGGATTTCAAAAATAAGCCACTGAAGTGAAGCGTGATTCTTAAGCTTAGAAATGTTTATAATATAAATAGGGAGGTATTATTTGCATGTATGGAGGCTATACTGGTAAGATTGCGCGAATAGATTTATCTAAACGGAAAGTGTATGTCCAACGGTTAAAGAATAACTTAATCAAAGACTATATTGGCGGTAGTGGTATAGGCGCTAAATTATTATATGAAGAAAAAACTGAAAAAATGGATCCTTTATCTCCTAATAGCCTAATAATATTTATGACTGGTCCTTTGACAGGGAGTGGAGTTCCTGGGACTGGAAGGCATGAGGTTATTTTTAAATCTCCACTTACCAATATTTTTGCACGATCTAGCGTTGGTGGTAGTTGGGGAGTAAAGTTAAAGAAAGCAGGTTTCGATGGAATTATTATTTCTGGAAAATCCGACAAACCTGTGTATTTGTGGATTCACGAAGAAAAAGTAGAATTTCGTAGTGCAAATAATCTTTGGGGTAAAGATACATATGAGGTAGATAAAATTTTAAAAGAAGAAACAGAGGGGAAAGCTAGTACCGCAGTTATTGGTCCGGCTGGAGAGAAAGGGATAAAGATATCATGTATAGTGCATGATGGTAAGCACGCTCGTGTGGCTGGCCGATGTGGTGGAGGAGCTTTAATGGGTTCTAAAAATCTTAAGGCAATTGTAGTGTATGGAACCCAACGTGTTTCCATTAATCAACCTAAAAAACTCAAAGATTACATAAAAGAAACACTTCCTCATATAAAGGAAGCTGGTAAAGGGATGAGTGAATTTGGAACTGCTGGGGGAATAATGAATTACGAAAAATTAGGTAATTTCCCTCATAAAAATTGGGCACTGTCGGACTGGGAAGAGGGAGCAAAAAAAATCTGTGGACAGGAAATGGCTAAAACTATTCTTAAAGGAAGGTATTCATGTCGAGATTGTCCAATTGGATGTGGAAGAGTAGTTAAAGTTACCGAAGGACCTTTCGCTCCGGTAGACGGCGGAGGTCCAGAGTATGAAACTATTGCAGCATTAGGAAGTAATTGCTTGGTAGATAATCTTGAAGCAATTGCTAAAGCAAACGAATTATGTAATAGATATGGATTAGATACTATGTCTACCGGTGGAGTAATTGGTTTTGCTATGGAGGCTTATGAAAAGAGTTTAATAAATATAAAAGATACCGGTGGTATTGAACTTAAATGGGGCGATGGTAAAGTTGTAATAAAAATGGTTGAAAAAATAGCAAAAAGAGAGGATATTGGTAAATTATTAGGAGAGGGAGTAAAGGAAGCTGCTCTTGGAATAGGAAAAAATTCTATAGAATTTGCCATCCATACTAAGGGATTAGAACCATCATATCATGACCCACGTTGCTTTTTTAGTCAAGCCCTTTCTTATGCAACTACCAATAGAGGAGCATGTCATAATGGAAGCCAATCTCATTCGTGTGAAATGTCGAACACTCAACCCGATATAGGAATAGACAAACCACAGGATAGACACCAACTAGAAGGTAAAGCCGAGTTTACAATAAAACTTCAAAATTTAATGTGTATGTTTGATTCCATAGTTATGTGTAATTTTATGCATGCTTCTGGAGCAATAAAAGTTCATTCAATGGTAAATTTATTAAATTATGTTACTGGTTTAGATTTAGATATAAAAGAATTCATGAAAATTGGAGAGAGGATATTTAATTTACAGAGACTTTATAATGTAAGATGCGGGATAAGTAGGAAAGATGACACTTTACCCTCAAGGTTTCTTACCTTAAAAAGGAACAGAGGTAAACTTCCACCCTTAGGAGAATTGCTTAGTGATTATTATGAATATCGAGGATGGAATGAGGAGGGCATACCTAACCAGATAAAATTAAAAGAATTGAATATATAATATTAAGAATAAAAATCTTTAGAAGCAATAAATAATGTAATAAAATTGCTTGATTATATGCGAATCGGATTAAATTTTTCTTAAATAATTTAGTTGAAAAAATTATTACATTAATTGATTGATATCGAGCAACCTGAATAATAGTTAATTTAGCGGGAACTCCCCACCTGTAAGGGTAGGGATAAGAGCCAATTCACGGCAAGTTTGGACAAACGATAGTTTGTTAAGGTGAGTACCACACTTGTGAAGGCGTGGGTGTCTAGTTAAATTTTTATTAAATTTAGATAAATATTTAAAAGGGGTGAACAAATTGGTATATGGATATTTTATGAAAATTGCGCAAATTGATTTAGATAAAGAACAAATTAGTTATTTAAAACTTGAAGAAAAAGATGTGAAAAAATTTATCGGCGGAAGTGGATTAGGAGCAAAATTACTTTATGAATATACGAATCACCAAACTGATCCATTAAGCCCTGAAAATGTATTGATTTTTATGACCGGTCCTTTTACCGGTACTAAAATGTTTTCTTCTGACCGTTTTGAAGTCATTACTAAATCACCATTAACCGGAATTTATGCTGAATCTGATTGTGGCGGAAAATGGGGAGAAGAATTCAAAAAATGCGGTCTTGATGGCATGATCATCCAGGGAAAATCTGAAAACCCCGTTCGCCTGGTTATAAAGGATGATCAGATCACGATAGAGGATGCATCTGATTTATGGGGTAAAGATACTTTTGAAGTTGATGAATTATTAAAAGAAAAAGTTGATGTTAATGCACGTTCTGTCTGTATTGGAATAGCAGGAGAAAGATTGGTTAAAATTGCTTCTATTATGAATGAGGGAGAAGTCGGTCGTGCTGCGGGAAGAGCCGGAGTTGGTGCAGTTATGGGTTCCAAAAATCTTAAAGCTATCACTGTTTCAGGAAACAAAGAAGTGGAAATCGCCCATGAAAAGGAATTGAATGAATTTATTAAAGAAGTAACTCCTCATATGGTAAAAGTGTCGGAAAAATTAAGAGCACATGGAACTTCAAGAGATGTAGAGCTTTACGAAGAAATAGGAGATTTACCGATTAAAAATTGGTATGAGGGCAATTGGAAAGAGGGAGCCAAGAAAATTTCCGGACCGGCTATGACCAAAAATATTCTCACCGGTAGATATTATTGTGGTAAATGTGTTATTGGTTGTGGTAGGGAGGTAGAGATAAAAGATGGACCCTACAAAGGCCAAAAAGGGGCAGGTCCGGAATATGAAGCAATCGGCATGTTTGGTTCCAACTGTTTAATAGACGACCTTAGCGTTATTTTTAAAGCCCAAGAAGTGTGCAATAGATATGGTCTAGATTCGATTTCTGCCGGTTCACTGATGAGTTTTTGTATCGAAGCTTATGAAAGGGATCTGATTAATACCGAAGATACCGGAGGATTAGAGATGACCTGGGGTAATGGTGATGCGATCATAAAGATGTTAAAAAAGGTTGCCTATAGAGAAGATATCGGCAAATTGCTTGGCGAGGGTATTGTTAAGGCATCTGAGGAAATCGGAGGAAACAGTTCTGAATTTGCCATGCATGTAAAAGGTTTAGATGTACCAGCGCATGATCCCCGGGCCAAGGTGAGTTTAGCTTTAGGTTATGCTACATCTCCTCGAGGTGCTTGCCATGTTGCAGGCTTTACCCATAATCTTGAATATGCATCTTCTTTACCTGATTTGGGCTACCCGGAAACTCTTGATCGATTTGAAACCAAGGGGAAAGCAAAAATGGTGGCAGATATGCAGGATTTAATGAGTTTGTTTGATTCTTTACACTTATGTAAGTTTACGCTTTTTGCCGGAATGTCAGTCGAGCCATTACTAAAATGTTTAAATTTAATTACCGGTTGGCATATAACTAAAGAAGAATTCTTAAAAACTGGAGAAAGAATTTTCAACCTAAAAAGACTCTATGATGTAAGAGAAGGGATTAGCAGGAAAGATGATACCTTACCGGCAAGGTTATTGACTCACCCTCGGGGCGGAGGGTCAGGTGACAATTTGCCACATTTAAATGAGATGTTAAGAGATTATTATCGTGTGCGTGGTTGGGACGAACTTGGAATACCCACCAAAGAGAAGATAAAGGAATTGGATCTAGAAGAATATCAGAGATTAGATTAATTAAAAAATCAAATTTATTAATAGCTGTATAATATGAATAAACAATAATTCAATTGATGTATGTATAGCAGTATGGTATAAAATTACTACTAACATATCTATAAATAATCATTGTAAATAAATATATTAAAAGGAGAAATTAAAATGACAAAACCAAAAGTTGCGGTAGTAGGTTATGGTACCATCGGTCAGCGTTTAGCTGACGGTGTCGCCAGACAAAAAGATATGGAACTGGTAGGCATCTCTGATGTTGCACCTACTTTAGCTTTAAGGGCTTTAAAGGAAAAGGGAATGCCCTATGATTTGTATTGCGCCATCCCTGATAATACTCCTCTTCTTGAAGAGGTCGGTATTCCGGTAACGGGAACCCTTCCTGAACTGCTCAAGAAAGTAGACATTGTCCTGGATGCTACCAGTGCAGGCATTGGTCAAAAAAACAAAGAACTCTATAAAAAATATAACCTGAAAGCCATCTTTCAGGGTGGAGAAAAGAACGAAGTGGCCGATGTCTTTTTCCACGGATATGCCAATTACGAAAAGGGCATAGGTAAGCAATTTCTCAAGTTGACTTCCTGTAATACCACCGGATTAATCCGGGCAGTCGATTGTTTAGATAGGGTAGTCGGTTTGGAAAAAGTAGCCATTACTATTATCAGAAGAGTGGCCGATCCAGGAGATTACCACAGAGGATTAACCAATGCTTTACAAGTTGACAAGGCCCCTAGTCATCAGGCCCTGGATTTGATGACCATTATGCCTCACGTGAATGCCACCGGTATCCTTGTTCATACTCCGGTTACTCATGGTCATATTATTACCATCGTAGCTACCCCCAAGAAGAAAATAACCAAGGAAGAAATCCTGGAACAATTTAACCAACATCCCAGAATCAGAGTGGTAAGACTGGAAGATGGTTTCCTGGGAAATGCCTCTTTATTTAAATACGCCAGAGATCTGGGTAATCCCAGAGGAGACATGTATGAGATTGCCGTATGGGAAGAAACCATCGTCTCTTCCGGAGATGATATCATGTTTGCCATTAATATCCCGCAAGAAGCAGTCGTTATCCCGGAAACCATGGATGGGATCAGAGCCAGCTTGGAAATGCAGAAAGAAAGATTAGAAGCAGTTGGTCTTACTAACAAATATTTGGGCATGCAATAAGGAGAGTGATAAGACGTGATAAATGGAATGCATACACTGGACGATTTTGATTTAAAAGGAAAGACGGTCCTTGCCCGTTTTGATATGAATTCTCCCTTAGATCCTGAAACAAAAGAACCGGTAGATATTACCCGAATTAAAAGAAGTCTGCCTGCCTTAAAGGAATTAAGTGAAAAAGGGGCAAAAACGGTCATTCTCATTCATCAAGGGAGTGATATAGAATATCATAATTACGCATCGACTAAACCTCACGCTAAAATCGTTGCCCGCTTACTGGGAAAACCGGTTGATTACATTGATGATGTATGCGGTCCGGCTGCTCGAGATAAAATAAAAGCTTTAAAAAACGACCAGATCCTGATGTTGGAGAATGTACGTTTTATGGCTGAAGAGATGACCCTTTTTGAGACCAAATTAAATCTCTCTCCGGAAGAGCAAGCCAAAACCCAGGTGGTGCAAAAACTTGCACCCCTGGCAGATCTCTATCTCTGTGATGCCTTTGCCGCTGCGCATCGCTGCCAGCCAACTTTAGTAGGCATGGAAGAGGTATTGCCCTCAATGATGGGTCGATTGTTTGAAAAAGAAATCACTTCTTTAAATCAATTATTAAAAAATCCCCAGAAACCCTGTATCTTTATTCTCGGCGGAGCGAAGATTCAAGATGCTTTTTTAATGATGGATTCCGTACTTAAAAATAATATTGCCGATATGATCTTGGCAACCGGTCTGGTAGCGCAAGTCATGTTACTGGCTAAAGGGATTTTTCTGGGAAAACCCTCTGAAGACTTGATCAAAAAGAAAAACCTGGAAGAGTATATAGAAAAATCTAAAAATATTTTAAATAGGTATAACAACAAAATTAAATTACCGGTTGATTTTGCTTATTCCATATCAGGAAAAAGGCAAGAGGTAAAAGTAAATGACTTGCCCATAGATGATGCTTTAACGGATTTGGGTAAGAATACGATATCTGCATATGAAACCATCATCAAAGATGCCAAGACCATCTTTTTTAATGGACCTGCCGGGGTTTTTGAAAAAGCAGAAACCGAATGGGGTACAAAATCTATATTGACTGCCATTTCTAAAAGTAATGCCTTTTCCGCCATTGGTGGCGGGGATAGCATAACAGCGGTTAACAAATACAAACTAGCTAACGATATTTCCTATATCAGTACCGGTGGCGGTGCACTGGTCAGATTTTTAAGTGGCGAAGAATTGCCGGTTATTAAAGCGTTAAGAAAATCAGCAAAAAGATTTGATGGTGACCATCATTAAATAAAGATTGAACAAAAAAGAAACTTTTAATCAGGAGTGATAATAAAAATAAGAAGGTTAATATTGTCGTTATTAGGTGAAAATACGATAATATTAGCCTTTTATCAAAGGTAAAAACATGCAACTAAATTATGGCAAAAAAGACATTCCATTACCCATACAAGAAAAGAATGTGTTAAAGG
>CAZMLS010000023.1:0-1441 GCA_964567215.1 uncultured Atribacterota bacterium
GATTAAAACGTTTTATAAATTGAACAAATTGTTGATAACGGAATCCTGATTGATTATTTTCATCCAGTTGAAATATCATGGATTTAAGGTTATTTTTTTTCATTCGCCACCTCAAATCTTTTGTATTTTAAAAATCTTTTTTCTTATTTGACATGCCTGTTAAAATAATATTAAATACCTTCAAACATGTCAAGAAAATTCTCTATTATCTTTATGTGTGGTCAATAAGATTAAACCTGAATTTTCTAAGATGGAATGTAGTAATAATATTTGAAAAGAGTTTAATATGAAAAAAATACCCCCGGATTTATTTTCAAATCAATTAATAGGAGTAGACTCTAAAGATATATCTCTTTGTAAAAAAATTGTATTTGCTTCATTTTTGGAAAAAGAGCAATTAATGAAGGATCTTCAATTTCTTTGGGAGAAATATAGTTTAGACTTGGTTCTAAAAATCGTTTATCTGCAACAACTTAAAAGTGGATTTATTCTTTCGGATCCTGCAAATTATTTTAAAGCCGAAAACCAAAATTCTTTCTATGATCCGGATACTCAAATTCGTTTTTTAGTTCAATGGAATCCTGAGCGTGCCCTGAGAAAAAATCATAAAATACTCATTAAGAGGGGAATTATTAAAGAACATATTGATACAAACGCACTAATTAATAAAGACAAAAAAGGGAAAGCTTGTTATTTGTGTAAAAAGAACATTGATTTGCAAAATCCAAAGGAAATTGTCCTTCCTTTGAAACTAGACGAAGAACTGTTTTATATTGGTGCTAACTTTGCTTCCATTTCCGATAATCATTTTACCGTTTTTCATCATCAACACCGCCCCCAGAAATATCGAAAAAAAATTCTTTCAATTATGATGGACTTTTTAAATAAAACTAACGGTGTATTCAGAATCATTTATAATGGATTAGCAGGAGCTTCCATTGAAGCACATGAACATTTTCAAACCACTTCCATCCAGTTTCCTGTTGAATCAATAAAATGTAGTGATCAGAATATTATTTATAAACATAAAGATGTACAGGTAATAAAGCCAGATTATTACCTTCCACTATGGATTTTTGAAGGAAAAAAAGAATCGGATCTGATTTGTTTATTAGATCATTTTATTAGATATTGGCATTCGTTAAAATCTCATGAACATACGGAAAATATTTTGGGAATAAAGATAGGTTCATTATTTCGGTTTTTTATATTTTTAAGAGAAAGGAGTAAATTAAAAGTCCCGGGAAAAGCCGGTGCTCTGGCAACGTTTGAAGCATCAGGTTTATTTGTATTTTCAGAATTTTCCGAAAATACAATAGGGGAAAAATCTAAAAAAAACTTCTTTTCTTCCCTTTCACTTGATATAATGAAAAATATGTTAAAAAAAATTGCTCCGGCAATTAATCCCAAATCTCCTAAAAACATTGATTTATCACCAAAT
>CAZMLS010000023.1:1541-13796 GCA_964567215.1 uncultured Atribacterota bacterium
AAAAATTTTTAAATTTATCATATGAATCCTGATTAATAATTGAAATATGAACTTTATATTAATCCTTTAAATCATACACTAAAAAAAAGGAAAATTAAAACCTATGGAATGGCGTCTCATTAAAGATGGTTATCATACAGGCTTTATGAATATGGCAATTGATGAAGCGATTATGATAGCTCATAGAAAAGGTTTGGTCCCTCCTACAATCAGATTTTATCAATGGTCTCTTCCGACAGTATCCCTGGGTTATTTTCAAGATCTGAAGAAGGAGGTAGATATAGATATTTGCCGGAAATCAGGCATCGATATTGTTCGTCGACCTACAGGAGGTAAAGCAGTTCTTCATGATCAAGAATTAACCTATAGTTTTATCATTAACGAAAAGCATCCTTTGATCAACAATTCCATATTGGAGACTTATAAAAAGATTAGTGGTGGAATGATTAGAGGTCTTTCTTATTTGGGGATAAAAGCTGATTTAGTTCCCCTGAAAGAAAAGTTTAGAGGAAATACTTTACCGTCTTTATCTCAAAATCCCATCACTTTTAAAGCGATTTGTTTTTCAACTCCTTCTCAATACGAAGTACAGGTTGGAGGAAAAAAATTAATCGGATCAGCCCAGGTAAGAAAAAAAGGAATTGTTTTACAACACGGTTCACTATTGATAAAATTAGACAGGGATAAATTGTTCTCTGTTTTCAATTTTCCCTCTACACAGGTAAAGGAAAAGAGTAAAGTAGGGTTTAAAGCAACAAGTGTGGAAGAAATAATAAAGGGGAAAATAAAATTTTCAGAATTATCTGATGTGCTACACAAAGGTTTTGAGAGGGAATTCGAGGTAAAGTTATTAGAGGGTAAGCTAACAGAATTTGAAGAAAAGATTTCTCACCACCTTTCGAAAAATAAATATTCAACTGAAGAATGGAATAGCAAGAAGCAATATCAGAAAAGTATGTATTAGTTCAACAATTTTTTATTAAAATATGCAGGAGAAGTTCATGTTAAAATTTAAAAGCAAGTTAATTGTCATAGAAGGAGCAATAGGTGTAGGAAAAACAAGTCTGGTTTTACAGCTCAGCGATAAATTTAACGCCAAACATAACCTGGAAGTGGTAGAGGAAAACCCTTTTTTGCTTAAATTTTATAACGATATAGAAAGATATGCTTTTCAGACTCAAATATATTTTTTATTAAGCCGATACAGGCAGCAGATAGAATTAGCTCAACTGGATTTGTTTAATCAATTAATCTTTTCTGATTATCTTTTTGCCAAAGACAGAATATTTGCTCACCTTAACCTTTCCGGAAGTGAACTTTCAATGTATGAAAAGCTTTACGAAATTATGTCAAAAAATATTCCGAAACCGGATCTAATTATTTACTTACAGGCAAGTACAGAATTGCTCATGAAAAGAATAGCATTACGAGACCGTCCTTTTGAGAGAAAAATGTCTTACGAATACATAATGAGACTCAATTCAACTTATGAAGATTTTTTTTCTTATCCTGATAATTATCAGGGAATAAAGTTAATCAAAATTAATACTAATGACCTTGATTTTGTAGGCAAAAAAGTAGATTTAGAATATATAATAAGTAAAATATTAAATGAGGATTAATAAGAATATGAAAAAATTTGTGATTGTTTCGGGTAATATCGGTTGTGGGAAATCAAGTTTAACTGATCTTTTAAGCAAAAGATTGGGTTGGAAAGCGTATTATGAAGTTGTGGAGAATAACCCATACCTGGAAGATTTTTATAAAGACATGAATAAATGGAGCTTTCATCTTCAGGTATTTTTTCTCTCTAAAAGATTTCATCACCACCAGGATATATTGAAAAATCCGGCTTCTGTTGTTCAGGATAGAAGCATTTACGAGGATTCAACCATTTTTGCGAAAAATTTACATCAGTTGGGGTATATGGATAAAAGAGATTATGAAAATTACCAGGAATTATTCAAAGTAATGATGCAATTTCTTTCTCCTCCGGATTTAGTGGTCTATCTACAGGCTACGGTTCCCACACTTTTAGAAAGAATTTCTTTAAGAGGAAGGGATTACGAAAAAAGTATATCCAGAGAATATTTAACTCAACTGAATGATTTATATGAAGAATGGATTGAGAATTTAAATATATGTCCAATCCTGACCGTTCCCGCGGATGATCTGGATTTTGTAAAACGCCCCGAGCATCTAAAATTAATTGCCAATAAGATTTTGGATAAATTGCAGGGTGTAGAAAAAGTTATCTTTGACTAATTTAAACACAGGAAATAATTCTCTGAATCCGGGTTGGAGGAAATATTTTGAGAGTAGCAGTGATTTATAATGGTGAAAATAGAAAACTAGATCTTTTTATAAAAGAGCTATTTTCTCTGTTTAAAAGAAATGGAGATGAATTGAAAGTTTTTAAAGCAGAAAAGAGTTCGACTGCAAATAATTTTTCATCTTATGATTTTATTCTGGTGGGATGTCCGGTTATCGGTTTTTTTAGAGGAAAACTTCCTTCGGAATTTATAAATTATATTAATAAATGCTCAGGTCTGGAAAGAAAAAAATCCATTGTTTTTATTATTCCCGGGTTAATCGGAAATGACAAAACCTTGAAAAATTTAATGAGTGTATTAGAAAAAAAAGGTTCATTTGTTATTGATTTTCTTCAAATTAAAGACCCTGATAAAGATAGTAAATTATTAATTTCCCACTTAAAATAGTAAATATAAGCAAGGAAGAAGTAAAAAAAGATTTGCACCAGTTACCCAAAAAAATAAGCGTTTGCGTGAAATGAAAGTAGAAGAATGAAGGAAAATATTTTAAAGTATTTAGAAAAAAATAAATATGTTTCCGGAGAGATTTTAGCTGAAAAGCTGGGAATATCCAGGGTTGCTATCTGGAAACAGATTAAAAAACTAAAAGATTTACACTACGAAATCATATCCCATCAAAATTTAGGGTATTGCCTGGTTTCACGACCTGACCTTTTATTACCCGATGAAATTCAAAAAGGTCTGGATACCGATTATATGGGGCACAAGATTTATTATTACCGGGAGCTGGAATCAAGTAACATCACTGCAAGGGAAAAAGCACGGTCTAAAAAAGATGAAGCATCTGAGGGAACGGTGATTATTACCGAGAAGCAGACGGGCGGAAAAGGCAGATTGGGTCGGAAATGGTTTTCACCGGAAGGAGGCATTTGGCTATCAATTATATTGTATCCACATCTTTCCCCTGCATATATTCCCCGTATCACTTTAATAACAGCTGTAGCCGTTGTCAAAGCAATAAAAGAATTGACTCGGATCCAAGGACTGATAAAATGGCCCAATGATATTTTAATTCATGAAAAAAAAGTTTGCGGCATATTAACCGAGATGAGTGCTGAATTAGATTTAATCAACTGGTTGGTAATAGGTTTGGGTATAAATGCAAACATTGATCATGGAGAATTTCCCGAAGAAATAAAAGATACGAGTATCTCCTTAAAAGAAATTTTAAACCAAAAAATATCCCGGGTTAAATTAGTCCAATTATTTCTAAGAGAATTTGAAAAGTGTTATAATATGATAAATAGAAAAGAATCTGCCTTAATCTTGAATGAATGGAAATTATACTCCCATACCCTGGGGAGAAAAATAAAAGTCAAGGTTGGAAACAGGGTTGTTATCGGACAAGCCACAAATATTAATGATAAAGGTGCACTGATTATAAAGAAAGATAACGGAGAATGTTTGGAAATCATATCGGGAACTATTTTGAAATAAACCAAAGGAGTAAGATATTTAATGGAAAAAGATATAAAATTAGCGATTTCTGATACAGAGAAGGATACGAATAAGCAATTTTTTCCCAAAGATAATCTTGCCCCGGAGGATAAATGGTTTTTAGATATTTCTTCTTCTTCTTTTGGTATTCATCAACGGGCAGAAAAATTTTTTAAAGAATTATACTGTTCCTCGATAAATATAAAGAAGATAAACGAGCAACTTAGAGAGATTGCTTTAGATGATATATGGTTTTATAAATCACACCGGGAAGCAGTTAGAGTTTTAAAAATTATCCTTAATTTTTTTAAAAAGGTATTGAATATTGATACGGATTATCACCAAAAAGAGCGAGCACTAAATACATTGTTGGAATTTTTACGATCATTATATCAAAATAAAGCAAATAAAAACCGTTTTTCCTGTATATTCATTGATGGCATCAATCTTTTAGAAGATACAATTAATAAAGATGAAGAAATATTTCTCCACGCCTCACACTTTTTAAAGATTATTCCGGATTCACTTGCCGAAGATAATATATTTTCTAAAAAAATAACTTCTTTACTTCAGAAATCTCTACAAAAAAATCTTGATTATTGGAAAAATAACCTGAATTTCAAATATTGGTATAAAAAGGAAATTAAAATTTTTGATGGGGAATATTCAGATTTTATTTCAAATTATGAGAAAAAAATGATAAAGAAAACAGAAACAAAATTGAGTATGGAAGATATCAAATGGAGCGATCTTAAAGCTATATTCGATTTTAAAGGTTTTACAAATGGATTAAATGATTTGATTAGAGAGATAAATAAGGGTTTTGAAAAAGTGTATTATATTTTTTATCTACTACATCTACCTGTTTCCTCATATTTAAAAGATTTTTTAATCCTGGATTTAAATCTAGCTTTAAGAATGTTATCCAAAGAAGAAATGGAAAAATACTTTGATATTTTTTTACCGCGAATTTTTTCTGTTTTTGAAGAATTAAAAAATAGACATATGGGAAAAATACTAGATTGTATTCTTACTTTAGGTAAAAAAGTTTATAACATTCAAGATCGATCCCAGATTGAATTATTCATCAATCAACTCATTCAATTTGGATTTGTTTACCCTGAAGTTTTAGGCATTGATCAAGATTGGCAGATTTTAACAGACCAAAATCATATAAAAAATATTAGAGTTTGGCTGGAATTAATAGAATGCTCACCAAAATTAAATAGAAAATTATTAGCTGCGCTGATTGTGAATTTGAAGGTAGGCGGTATATTCATTTGCGATAATGATCTTTTTCAAAAAGATATTAGCAAGCTGTTAAATAGTGACTTTAAATCTTGTTATATTTTAATAAAACAACTTACTTGCCTCTTCCCGGTGTATTTTAAAAGTATCGGAGCCGAAGGTAAAATTCGGGATACTACTACTGCTTTGGATAAACAATCTTTTCGCGAAGATAAATTAATCCATTTTTTAAGAAAACAAATACATACGGAAAGTAATAATACCCATATTGAATTGATTAAAAAGATATTTTGTTTCTGGTATGACGGTAATACCCAACCTCTATTAAAACACCTTCCACTAGATATTCAAAATGAATTAGAGGTGTCAGGAAAATGGTTTAATCCGGTTCATAATGCAGTTCGAGTGCTTTGCGAGAAGATGCAGGCCAGTCCGACAACGATTCTTGAAAAAGATATTAAAATAATACGATCAAATATAAAAGAAATAGATGAGATTGATAAACCAACCGGGAAAAGAATTATGTATATAATCGAACTATATAGATTGTTAGAGCATAAATATTCTTTAGATCCAAAGGATATTATTAATGATTTGAAAAGTACATCTTTTGTACCCGTGAAAGAAATCGATAATCTGGCGATACATTTAAAAGAAAAGAGATATACAACTTCCATTAAACAAATTTTTTCAATGATCTCCCGGTTAAGAGAAATTGTATTAAATAGAAAAGAAAGTAAATCACATGAAGATATTTATTACAAACGTCATATTGCTGCCGGAATGCCTTCCATGTTTGGACAATATTCTGAAATAAAATTTGAATCTCTGGGATTAATTTTCCGATTAGAGAGATTAGCCGATTACCTGATTAATCAATTGATCAATCAAAGAAATTTAGATTACATGACGATTGATGGTTTTCACAATGCTGCGAAATTATTAGAGCTGTTTAAAGAGGGTTTAAAACTAAATGGTATTTCAAGTGAAAATTTTGACTCAAATTTAGAAATGCTTCATTATAGTTTTAAAACATCAACCTTTTCCATGGATCAATTTGTAAATGTCTTCTATTTTCTTACCTTGAATATTAAAGAAATTATAGAGAATTATTATATGAATCCTTTTAATTCTTCATTAAAGGCCATTATACCGAAATTTATCAAGGAGAAGCGAAAAAAAGAAAATTCCCGGATAAATCTTGATTATATTACCTACAAAAGATCAGAAGAATTTTTTCGCAATGTCATATCATCTGCTTTTTTAGTACAACATTTGGATAATTATCTTTCCCGGGTTTTGGTAACCTTAAGGGATATGGTAGAAAAATTAGATCCTAAAGTAATTCATATGCTGTTGAATTATGACCCAAAACTACTTTTTTCTTCTTTTTACCAATCTACTCCCAGGGTAGATAACCAGACATTTTTAGGAGCAAAGGCTTATTACCTTAAAAAACTTTATTCCTATAAATTTCCTGTACCCCCAGGATTTATTATTACTACGGAGTGGTTTCGGGATAGAAAAGCAGTAAAACAGTTTCCGGAAATGTATAAAGCAATATTAGAATTAATTGAAAATAAAATAAAAGAAATAGAAAAAATTACCGGAAAATATTTTGGAGATTTAAAAAATCCTTTATTATTAGCTGTTCGTTCAGGAACCGTTATTTCCATGCCGGGAGCAATGGATTCGCTGTTGAATATTGGAATGAATGACAATATTGCCGAAAGTTTAAGTAAACAACCCGGTTATGGATGGGCAGCATGGGATTCTTATCGAAGATTGTTGCAGAATTGGGGAATGGCCCATGGTATTCCAAGAGATGAATTCGATAAAATAATTGTAGATTTTAAGTCATTTTATCGGGTAAAAGAAAAGAAAACTTTTAGTAATCAACAGATGAAAACCATTGCTTTATCCTATAAAGACTTATTACATGAAAGGGGAGTGACGCTTGAAGAAGATCCTCATAAACAATTGTTGCAGGCAATTATTTTTGTATTCCAATCCTGGTATAATCAAAGAGCTACGATCTATCGAAAAAAACTTCAAATTGCCGAGGAATGGGGAACTGCGGTTATTGTGCAGGAAATGGTTTTTGGTAATATGAATTCTGATTCCGGAACCGGCGTAGTTTTTACCAAAGTACCTTTCGAAAAGAGTTCTGATGTTATTCTTTATGGTGATTTCAGTCGAAGAAGCCAGGGAGAAGATATCGTATCAGGATTAGTTCACACTCTACCGGTTTCTGAATTCCAAAATAAAAAAACGCCGCACTTGAAAGGGGAATCTTTAGAAAAACAATTTCCTGAGATTTATCAAGAGCTTCTCCGATTAGCAAGAGATTTGGTGTATAAAAAAGGATACGAACATCAGGAAATTGAATTTACTTTTAAATCAAAAAATAAAAAAGATTTATATATCTTGCAAACCAGGAATTATATTTTGAAAAATAAAGAAATTATACCGGTTTTTATGGATCCGGCAATACATGCGCATTTAGTTGGTACAGGAATTGGAATAGGCAAAGGTGCAATGAATGGTCTAGCTGCTTTTAATATGAGAGATCTAGAGGTACTTACTAAAAAATATCCGCGTAAAAATAAGATTTTAATTCGCCCGGATACAGTTCCTGATGATATTGCCATGATTTTTGAATGTGACGGATTGCTGACCGCTCGGGGAGGAGTCACTTCTCATGCAGCAGTTACAGCTGCTCAATTAGGAAAGACCTGTGTAGTAAATTGCAGGCAATTAATCGTTATAGAACATGAACGAAGATGTTTTGTAAATAAAGCAGAGTTTAAAACAGGTGATGAAATCGCCATAGATGCACATTTGGGGAATATTTATAAAGGTAATTATTTGATCAGTTCGGAACAGATTAATTTGATTTAGAGGAGGTACATACTATAAAATGAATTCAGTCACTGATAGAAATTATTTAGGCATTAACGGATTGGGCAGAATCGGCAAACTAACCTTATGGTATCATCTACAGGAAAATCATTTTGACGGATTTGTGATAAATGTTGGTCGCCAAGTGGGAAATAGCCTGGAAGATATTATTCATCTGCTGGGAACTGATTCAACTTACGGATCAATAGAAAAATTTCTATTTGGTGTTAATGCAAAAAAAGAAATTAAAGTAATTGATAGTAAAAGTAATCATTTAGAAATTTTTGGCAAACCAGTGAAAATTCTTTGCAAAGCAAGAAATCCAAAAAACATAGAGTGGAGAGAAAATAAAGTAAAACTGGTTGTTGATACTACGGGGGTATTCAACGATCCTACTCGATTGGAAGATGATATAAAAGGTAGTTTACGTGGACATTTATCAGCAGGTGCTAAAAAAGTAATTAATAGCGCTCCTTTTAAAATAAAAGATAAAACAAAAAAAATTCCCGAAGATTGTGCTACTCTTATCTATGGAATTAATCATACTTCTTTTAATCCAAACAATGATAATATTATATCTGCCGCATCATGTACAACAACCGCTCTTGCCCATATGGTCAAACCTTTATTGGAAAAGGAAGAAACTTCTAATATTCTTACCGCCTCATTGTCTACTATTCATGCGGCAACCAACACTCAAAAAGTATTGGATTCTGTTCCGGCTTCAGGAACATCGGATTTGCGTAAAAATAGGATGGCATTAAATAATATTATTCTTTCAACAACCGGAGCCGCGACCACCTTGGAGAAAGTTATTCCGGAAATAAAACGGGTAGGGTTTATGGCGGATTCGATACGTATTCCCATTGATACCGTTTCCCTAATAAATTTAAATCTTACTTTCCATGCGTATATGGATAAAAAAGGGGAACCGGTGATCAGTAGAAAATTTTTAAATGATATTTATAAAAATGCGGCTCAGGGAGCGCAGAAAGAGTTACTGTACTATAGCGACAACCAAAATGTCTCTTCTGATTTAAAGGGTAAGATGGCTGCTGTTGTTATTGAGGGGCATGATACCCATACCAGAACCGGCTTTATCGATCTTAAGCCTGAAATGCTTAAAAAGATGGGATTAGATTATAATAATGAAATCAATATACCTGTTACTCATTCTGCTTTATTCGGATGGTATGATAATGAGTTTGGTAGTTATGTCAACTGTTTGGGTAAACTCACTGTTTATATAGATAACGTACCAGGGGAATGATGATCAACTGAATCTCCTATATCTCCTACTAAATACGAAATATACAAGAAATTTATGCAGATCTCTAATTATTAGGTTCTTAATAAAACACTAATATAATTTATTCTATGGTTTAAATCTTGTTTTTCCTAAAAGATACAAAATAATTTTTCGTACATCAAATTACGTAATATAGATTTTTTTAACAATATGTATACGAAAGGCAATATTTTTTGACATCCTCGTTAACCTTATATATAATGTTGGTTAACATAAATTATTTATCAGCTATTCGGAGAAAATAACTTGAAAATAAATATACGTCAAATGACTTTGATTTCTTTGTTTGCTGCTCTAACAGCGGCAGGAGCCTTTATTTCCATTCCTTTTCAGCCGGTCCCCTTTAGTTTACAAACATTATTTACACTTTTAGCGGGAATGACTTTAGGAAGTGCATCCGGATCGATGAGTCAGGTTATTTATATATTGTTAGGGGTGATTGGCTTGCCCGTTTTTGCCGGTTTTAAAAGTGGGATGGGAATATTGCTTGGACCAACTGGTGGCTTTTTGTTTGGATTTGTGATTTCTGCATATGTTATCGGTAAAATAACAGAAGGAAAGAAAGAAAAATATATTTTTTATTATTTACTAGCCGGTTTGGCAGGAACTGTCATTATTTATTTTATCGGAGTAACCCAGCTATCTTTAATTACAGGTATAGGAATAAAAAAAGCTATACTTATAGGAGCATTGCCTTTTTTACCGGGGGATATTCTGAAAATTATCGCAGCTTCTTTTATAGCGAGCAAACTGAAAATAATCAAACTTAATGACAAATAGATATTTTTAATAGATGTTTAATTCGAAGAGTTTTATTCTTTTTATCCGGCATGTATTCTTGTAAATTCATTTTTAAATTTATTTTTTAGAGGCCGCATTTATTTATCTTTTTAGTTGGTAATATCTTTAATAATTTATTTATTCATCTAAATTCAAATTATTAACAACATATATTATTTTAGGATAAAAGTTATTTGAAAATAAAAAATTGTATTAATTTAATAATTCAAGAATGCCGGATATGGAAATTGCACCATAGAGTAAAAGTAAACCCATCACCAGATTAAATGACTTTCTATACCTTGATAGGAATCTTTTAAAAAGTGCGCCAAATAAAGCCCACAATGAAACAGAAATTAGTATGAGAGATGATAGGAAGATGGTGAAGAAAAGTAAAATCATATTTGATTTATAATAAGGAACAATAAAATTAGAACTGACGGTAATGGCATAAAGGATTAATTTTGGATTAATGAACTGTAATGATAAACCGGTGAAAAATGAATTTAACCTTTCATCAACTTTCTCTTCTGATGTATCTTTGCTTTTGATAATTAATATTGCGAGAAAAGTCATGTAGGCTGCACCCAGAATACCCATAAAAGGTTTAATCTTCGGGATAACATTGAAAAGTAGAAGATTGAAATAATTACTGATAAACATGATGATGAAAAAACCTAGAAAGATACCCAATAAAAACTTAAAAGTCTTTCTGAAACCAAATTTATTAGCATTCACCATCGATAAAACGACATTTGGGCCGGGTGTAAATGATACAACCAGGACATAGGAGAGAAATGCGGTAAGGTTGAACATATACGACCTCTCTAAAAATTTTAAAAGAAAAAATCCGTATTGTTTGAATTTTAAACTATAATGGTTTCTTTTACAAGATACTAAAATATTATCTTAAAAGAAAGTATCAAGTAAAGAAAAACTATTATTTTCTTTTTTTTAGAAGAAGAACGTTCATTTATAAAAATTAATCCAAATAAATTAGTAGCTCCGGATAATGAGTTATGATATAATTTATAATGAATGTACAATAATTTGTATCGGGGCGTAGCGCAGCTTGGTAAGCGCGCTTGGTTCGGGACCAAGAGGTCGGAGGTTCAAATCCTCTCGCCCCGACCACTCATTCTTAACACTGCTATAGTTTGTATCTACTCATTACACTTCGATCATTTAAAATTACAAAATTTAAGCATTTACTATTTTTAAATAAAAGAAAAACATGATTATTTTTGGAAACCATATCAAGAAGACTTGAGTGACAGTGAATAAAAAAGATTTGAAATTTAAAAAGCGGAATAATTGAAAAGTAAATGCTTCCAATTTTAATACAAAATGATCTAAGAAAATAATTCAAGAATCCCAGAGATTGAAATCGCACTATAGATGAGCAATAAGCCCATGGCTATATTAAAGGGTTTCCTATAATTTGCTAAAAATTTTTGAAAAAATTGACCAAACAATGCCCAACATGAAATAGAAATGAATCCGATAAACGCTAATAATAGAGAGAAGAGAATTAAAGTTGTACTGGATTTATAGTATGGAATAATAAAATTAGAGGTTACAGTAATGCTGTATAAAATAGCTTTGGGATTAACAAGTTGTAAGACCATCCCGGTGAAAAATGAATTTAATTTTCCTCTATCATCTTTTTTCCTTGAATCTTTACTTTTTATGATGATAAATGCGAGATAAGTCATATAAATTGCTCCAATAATGCCCATAATGAATTTAATTTTCGGCATCAAGTTAAAGAGTAGAAGATTAAAATAATTGGAAAGCAAAATAATGATAAAAAACCCGGAAACAATACCCAGTAAAAATTTCATCGTTTTTCGGTAACCATATTTATTACCATTAGCCATAGACATGATGTTATTCGGTCCGGGAGTGAAAGTTATTACAAATACATAAGAAATAAAAGCTGTGAAATTAGGCATAATTATTATCCAACCTGAAATATTTTTTAATGATTTAAATATTTAGATTGTATTTTATAATATATCCATATATTATGCAAGAGGAAAAAATTAGTCATCAGTGAATAGTAAATAGTCGTTAACAAAGAAAAGGAAAATAAATTATGGGTTGCAGGTTTCAGGTTGCGAGCTAAGAAATAAAATATAAAGAAAGATGTGAAATATTAAAAAAGTTGCAAAATACAAGTAAGGGCAGGCCTTGTATCTACACGTAATAGGAAAAAACTAGAGAAAAAAAGAAGGGAAGGGGAAA
>CAZMLS010000023.1:13896-19208 GCA_964567215.1 uncultured Atribacterota bacterium
TTTCTTAATTTCTGCTGATATGCCAAGTTCCTGAATAACTTCCTTTGTTAACTCGTTTAATTTTTTGCATTTAGGACATCCTGTTCCCAGAATTTCAATTTTCATTTTCGATAACTCCTTATATTTTTATATTTAAAAAAAATATCCGAACAACATTCCACTAAATGTTGCCATTATTATAACTAATAGGATAAACACCAGTGCTTTTTTAGTTCCCATAATGCTTCTAATAACCAGCATGTTAGGTAAGCTTAATGCTGGACCGGCCAACAAAAGAGCTAATGCCGGACCTTTATTCATTCCTGCCCCCAACAATCCTTGTAAAATAGGAATTTCGGTAAGGGTAGCAAAATACATCAAGGCACCAACGACCGAAGCAAATAGATTTGACCATAAGCTATTCCCGCCCACTAAATTTTCAATCCATATTTTTGGGATTAATCCTTCGCTTCCGGGTCTACCCAGTAAAAGTCCTGCTACCAATACGCCTCCCAGTAAAAGCGGCAGTATCTGTAAGGCAAAACCCCAACTTGAACTTGTCCATTGAATTAACTCATCTTTACTAAACCATTTGATAAGCATCCAAATTAATATAATTAAAAGTATGCCGGTGATTAACCATTTAAAATTGTAAATCATTTGCCAAATTTTAATTGATTCATCTCGTCCCCAATTCGCAAAAATCAATATTCCTATCATGGTGGCGAAATAAAATATTGTTTTTTGTAAAGATCTTTCCTCTTTTTCTTCTTGAATATTAGTAGCAATACCTTGACCGACCTGTTTCTTTTTTTTATCTTTTTCGAAAATAAAATGCATCAACAGGCCAATAATTACAGAAAAAATAATCGCACCGATAGCGCGGGCAACCCCTAATTCAAATCCCAAGACACGTGCGGTTAAAATTATTGCTAAGATATTTATCGCAGGTCCGGAATAAAGAAAAGCGGTTGCCGGGCCTATTCCTGCTCCGCGCTTATAAATTCCGGCAAAAAGAGGTAAAACCGTACAGGAACAAACTGCTAAGATTGTGCCGGAAACAGAGGCAACAGTGTAACTTAAAAATTTATTTGCTCCTGCTCCAAAGTATTTTATTACATTTTCCTGACTAATAAAATTAGCAATTGCCCCGGCAATAAAAAAAGCGGGAATCAAACATAATAATACATGTTGTCGGGCATAGTCCTGTGCCATTAATAGAGATTCTATTATCGGCCGTGGTATTCCGAAAGTACCAAATGGAACAAAATAAAAAAATGTAAATATTCCAAAAATAATCAAAAAATTGTATTTCTGCTTCATTGTTTTTTCCTCTTAATATATGACGATATTATAATATATTCATATAAAAGTCAAGTAAAAAAATACTATTATTTTATAAAAAGAAGGATTTTTACTATTTTTGCAGTAAAGATAAAGTAAGATATGGATTAACTTTTTTTATCCACAAAGGGTTATATGTAAAAAAAACACGTAAGAAAATTGAATTTATCTTGAAAGGATAACGGAATGAAAAATAAAATGAATATACGGGAACAATTGTTTTTACAAAGAGAAAATAAAGAGCTTTTTGAGATGGCAAAATCTTATGCATATACATATATGGAAAAAATCAATGACCGTCCGGTTTTTCCATCTGTAAAATCTATCCAACAATTATCCGTTTTTGATGAACCATTACCAGAAAAATCAGGCAACCCCGATGAAATACTAAACTTATTACATAAATACGGATCCCCTTCAACAGTTGCTCAGACAGGAGGACGGTATTTTGGTTTTGTAAATGGAAATTCAATTCCAATTGCCTTAGCTACCAAATGGTTATCTGATATATGGGATCAAAATTGTGCATTATATGTAATGTCACCAATAGTTTCCCATTTAGAAGCTATTTGTGAAAAATGGCTAAAAGAGCTATTTAAACTACCATCCGGAACAGTAGCGGGGCTAGTCAGTGCAACTTCAACTGCTACAATGTGTGGAATTGCTGCCGGCCGTAATGAAATATTACGTCGTCAAGATTGGGATATTAATTTGAAGGGACTTTTCGGTGCTCCTCCAATTCGTATTGTAATTGGTGAACAAGCGCACGCAACAGTCATTAAAGCTTTATCTTTATTGGGATTTGGGGAAGAACAAATAGAACGGGTTCCAGTTGATTCTCAAGGACGAATGGATGCGGATAAACTACCGTTGTTAGACGAAAGAACTATTGTAATATTGCAAGCTGGAAATGTAAAATCCGGTTCATTTGATCCATTTGTTAAAATAGGTAATCAAGCCAACAATGCCGGCTCCTGGATTCATATAGATGGTGCATTTGGTCTGTGGGCAGCCGCTTCCAGTGAAAAAAAGTTCTTAACAAAGGGTATTGAAAAGGCTGATTCTTGGTCTGTTGATGCTCATAAAACATTAAATGCGCCTTATGATTGCGGAATTATTTTATGTAAAAATAGTGAAGCATTAACAATGGCTATGCAGGCAAGTGGCTCATATATACGGTATAGTGAAAAACGAGACGGTATGTTTTTTACACATGAAATGTCTCGTCGTGCCAGAGCAATCGAACTTTGGGTAACACTAAAATACCTTGGTAGAAGCGGAGTTGAAGAAATCGTAGATGGATTATGTGATAGAGCTCAACAATTTCAAAAACAATTAAGTAGCGCCGGATTTAATATTTTAAATGAAGTTGTTTTCAATCAAATTCTTGTTTCATGTGATACAGCAGAAGAAACTAATGAAACGCTAAAAAACATTCAAGAATCTGGTGAATGTTGGTGTGGAGGATCGAAATGGAACGGTGAACCTGTTATCCGAATTAGTGTTTGTTCATGGGCGACTACAGCAAAAGATATTGATCGCTCGGTAGCTGCTTTTATTAAGGCACGAGAAAAATATCATATAAATTTAAAAGCTTAAAGCGCTCGTTTTCGGTATATAACAGCGACTATGCGCTGCAGGCTTCGCCCCTGGCCTTTAAAAAGTAATTTTATTTCCATCCAGGAGAAATAAAATTTAAATATAGACATGAAATACCAGAAATATTTAAAAAATTAGAAAAACTAGGGGTAGATGATTATTTAGAGTTTCAGAAACAAAGATGATCTTACCTTCATGTGGTAGTAGGGTAAACCTTTATTACTACAAATGGTGCAAATGTGGGAAGGAAGTATTCATTTAATATTTTGGTACACCGTCTATCAGTGGGTTTAAGGTTCGCTCCTTCGTTGTTCACCTAAATTGCTTTACTTGACAACTTTTTAAACCCGCAAAACGTTAGATGAAATACCCGGTTCTTTCTTTAGCTTCATCCGCATTGTCTTTTCACGGTTTTTAATTATTATTATCATGTACTTTGTAAATTTTGAAAATATTTAAAAAAGAAAAGAATGAAAATAAAAATTATTTATTGATTCCGAATTTTTTTAAAAAGCCATTGCAAGATATTATATATATTGTAAATTATTTTTTAATTTAGTATAATGTTGAGCGTTTAAAGTAGTTGCCCGGGATATTTTATTATAACAAGAAAAGAAATTAACAAAAACAGTTTTATAAAAAAATCGTTATTTCTTTGAAAAGTTGGATGAATTTTAACTTATGAAATCAAAAACAAAAGCAATTATATATGTTCTAATTTGTGTGGGGCTTTGGGCATTCATTCCTGTTGTATCGAAGTTAGGTCAAAAGGATCTCGATAATCATCAGTTTTTATTTTGGTCTAGTGTTTCCTCGTTGTTTTTTCTTGTTTTTTTAACCATTACCCAAAAGAAAACTAAAGATTTTTTAAAATATAATATTTCTGATTGGTTTCATGTCGTTTTTCTTGGATTTTTAGGAATATACCTTTATTATATTTTAATATATTTTGGATACGCGCAAGCCCAGGGCATAGAAGTCCTTGTCCTTGAATACAGTTGGCCGATTTTTGTGGTTATCCTATCTGTGTTCATCCTTAAAGAAAAGCTTACATGGAAAAAGGTATTAACCATTATGATTGGTTTTTTGGGTGTTTTTTTGGTTCTGACGAAGGGGAATTTTTCACAGATTCACCTTGAAAACTTTTGGGTTGATATTTTGGTTCTTCTTGCTGCATTTTCTGCTGCATTATTCTCAGTTTTAAGCAAAAAAGCTTATTTTGAACCTTATACCATGGTTACAATCTTTTTTTTGACTGCTACAGTTGCTTCCTTTTTTTCTATGATATTGTTCTCTAATTTTTTATTACCTTCTAAAAATGCAATCATTCCTATCATAATAAATGGATTTTTTGTTAACGGTTATTCATATATTTTATGGATAAAAGTACTAAAAGAATCAGAAGCATCTTTTGTGGCTCCTTTTGTTTTTTTGACACCAATCATTTCAATATTCTATCTTATAATATTCTTTCAAGAATCATTTCTTCCGATTTATGGTTTCGGCTTGTTTGCCGTCATTGCGGGAGGACTTTTGAATAGTAGTAAAAAAAATAATCCTGTTTCAAAAGTATAAAGACGGTTAAATCTTTATAAATATGGTAATAATGAATAAAACAAAAGGGATTTTATTAACGATTTTTTCAGCTTCCAGCTTTGGGTTTATTCCTTTATTTGCAAAAATTGCATATGCTAATGGGCTTAATCCATATACATTTTGCTTGTTTAGGTCATTGTTTGCCTCTATAGGGCTTTTTGTATTATTGAAAATAAAAAAAATCGATTATACAATCGAAAATGCACTGTATGTTCCATTATTTAAACTCAGTTTCATAGGTTTTTCATTAATGATTTTAACACTTACATCGTCCTATAATTATATGTCAACTGGATTGACCACTACTATCCATTTTATTTATCCTGTAGCAGTTATGGTGGGTTCGGTATTTTTTTATCATGAAAAAATTGAGAAAATAAAAATATTTCCCCTCATATTGTCCTTAGCAGGCATGTATTTTTTAATAGGTTTTAATTCGTTGGAATCAACCAGTATTATTGGTGTATTGCTTGCCTTGTTTTCAGGATTTTCTTACGCGTATTATATAATAACTATTGCGCGCGGAAGAATAAAAGAGATGAACCCATTTGTACTGGTTTTTTATGTTTCTTTATTTACCAGCTATATTTTGTTTGTAATAAGTATTTTTATGGGCAAGCTTGAGATGAGTTATACATTTAAAGGAATAGTTAGCACTGTTTTGGTAAGCGTTAGTAGCTAATTAATAGGAATGGTTTTATTTAAAGCAGGTGTTAAAATAATTAGTGCTACAGCTACAGCTATTTTAAGTACCTTTGAACCGATAACAAGTTTAATCTTGGGTATGTTAGTTT
>CAZMLS010000024.1:0-18934 GCA_964567215.1 uncultured Atribacterota bacterium
GCCAAACCGGCCGGGCCTCCTCCGATAATTACCAAATCATACTCTAATTTCATCTCTAAACTTAACTCCTGTTTCTTTAATCATATCTTTTGTCTCAGCCTTTAAAACTTCTGAGCCCAATCCCTTTTTAGTTATTCTTAAAGGAGAGATTTTTAATTCTTCCGATAAAATCTTTAAAACTTTAGGACCACAAAACCCTCCCTGACATCTACCCATCCCTGCCCTGGTTCTTCTCTTAATAGCATCCAGACTTCTGGCCGGTACCGGTTGATGGATAGCCCTGAGTATTTCTCCCCTGCTTACCTTTTCACATCGGCAGATAATTTCTCCGTAATCAGCATCTTTTTTTACTATCTCCTGCCATTTACCTGTCTTGTCTAAATAATCTGCAAATTTCGGCTGGTCGGCTAAAGTCTCGATAAAATCACTTTTATGGTTTAATTTTAACCGGGGAGAAATTTCTTTAATTACTTCCTTTAAAATATCACTTACCATCTCGGCAATAGCTGGTGCAGAACTTAAGCCGGGTGATTCAATACCTGCTACATTAATAAATCCTTTAATCTTTTTTGAGGCCTCAATAATAAAATCATCTCTCTCTTTAATATCTGCTCTTAAACCGGCAAAAGAGTTAATCAGGTCTTGATGGGGAAGATGAGGAATTAATTTTTTGGCTCCCTCGTATACTTCTTTTATTCCGGCCCGGGTAGTAGCCGGGTCATCCTTTTCTTTTACCCAATAAGAGTTAGGTCCTATTAAGAGATTATCATGAACTGTGGGAGCCACCAAAATTCCTTTGGATAATTTAGTGGGAATAGGGAAAAGGATATGATTAACCAGATTTCCCCACTGCTTGTCAAAAAGTTGATATTCGCCTTCTAACGGATTTATCTTAAAATTGTCTCCAACAGCTTTAGCTATTTCGTCGGCATGTAACCCGGCAGCATTTATAATTGTTCTGGTTTCAATCAGGCCTTTATTGGTAATCACTCCGCAAACCTGTCTTTCTTTGATTCTGATATCTTTTGCTTCGGTCTCCAGCAATACTTTAACTCCGTTTATCACTGCATTATCAGCCAGAGCGATAGTAAACTTATAAGGGGAAATAATCCCGGCAGAAGGAGCATAAAGGGCATATTTGGCTTGAGGATTTAGATTGGGTTCCAATTCAAATAATTTATTACCGGTAATTATCTCTAAATATTTAATCCCGTTCTTTTCCCCGTTTTTCTTTAATTCTCTTAATCTTTTCAGATCTTCCCCGGAAAAGCCCACTACCAAAGACCCTATCCTCTTAAAACACACTTTCAAGTCCTGACATAATTTATCAAACCGGGGATTACTTTTTATATTTAATCGTCCTTTCAGGGTTCTAAAATCAGCGTTATAGCCGGCATGGATAATTCCGGAATTACCCTTGCTGGTTCCCATTGCCACATCGTCTTCTTTTTCTATTAGAACTATATTCAAACTATATCTGGATAGCTCTCGGGCAATGCTTGCCCCAATTACTCCTCCACCTATAATTACTACATCTGCTTTCATTGACATTCTCCTTGGCTGCATAATAAAAAAAACCACTTCATCAACCGACATATCTAACCAAAATCAGATAAAAGGGGTTAACCCCTTGGTTAATAAAATGGCTTTCTCTAAAATCTCTACCATTTATATTCAATTTTTTTACATAATATCATAAAAAATAATAGATTACAATTTTTTTGCATTTGCGTATCAGCGTCAACTTTTGTTAAAAAAATTTCTTCTGATTTTGGACAGATTCTAACGCCTGGCTCAAAATCTCAAGGACAAACAACTAAGGCCTCCGTTAACCTTCCTATACTCAGATGTGTCAACTACAATTGTCTTAAAACCAGCCTTTTCAATTTTTTCTTTGATTTTAGGATAACCTGCCGGTACTAATACATAATCATTTACTCTGATACAATTAGCTGAATATATTTCATCTTCATCAACTACTATTTTTTTAAACTTGTTAAATTCTATATTGTTTATAAATTCACCTGCAACAAGAAGTACATTATCTTCTAAATATGCTAATCCGCTTTTCAGGTGAAGCATCTCTGACAACTCTACAATCGAACCTGTCATTCCATATTTTTCCAAAGCTTTTATCAGCTGCTCTGCTCCTTTTCTATTTGTCCGTCTTGAAAGCCCAACATAAAAATAATCTTTTATTATCATTACATCTCCACCCTCAAGGGTTCCGGGTTCTTTTATATATTCAAGATTATTATAATATTTTTTAATCGCTTCTATTATTTCTTTTTCTTCTCCTCTTCTTGATATTGCTCCCGGCCTTGCTATCATTGCAAATTTTTTTGTACAAACAACTACATCTTCAACAAAACAAGAATCGGGAAATCTTTCATTTGCTTGCAATACAGTAACTTCAACTCCACAAAATTTCAAAGCCTTAATATAGGCGTCATGTTGTTTCATAGCTATTTCATAATTTGGTTTTCCCAACTTAGGAGTTGAGGTTATGCCATCTACTAATGAATGACCCGGTCTTTTTACAATAGCATTTTTAAACATTTAATATGCCTTTCTTATTTAATAAATTTTAAATATTTTAGAAATGATTAAAGGTTGTATGATATGAAGATAAAATTAAAGGTGAGTAATTGGTTCTTGATGGGGGTAGATTTCTCCACCCCCTTTTATATAAACTTATTTACTATAATTGTTTTTAAATTCTTAATTTATTATTCATCCATGCTATTTTCCTAAAAAATCAAAAGGAGAAATGATTTCCTTTCCATATTTCTCTCTTGTTTCCTGTAACCTTAATATTTGAGATTTCAACTCCTTATTAAAAGTGACAGGCATGTCAATATGTCCAAAAATTTTAATCATTCTCTCCATCTTTTCTAAATATTTAGTAACTTTTAAAGAAAATTGTTGTTCGTACTCTTTCCTGGTATAGTCTTTATTCAATTTACTGTTAAATAATGTTTTGATATCTTCGTACTTCGGTATTCTACCTACCGGAGTTTCAATGGCTTCATATTCATTATTTACCCTACCTTCAGCCCAAAGGATCCATACCTTTTTATCCAATTTACTATTCAAATAATTCCCTTTTTCATCTTTTAAGAAATAATTAGTAGCATATATTTTAGGAATTTTTTTCAAGTCATTTACAAATTTTAAATGATTTTCGATATAAGTCTTAATAGGAACCGAGATAAAATCAAGGTTAGCCATGGGATTATGTTTTCTGACTCCTTGAGCACCCAGGGTTGCAGCAGTAGTCTCAGACTCAATGGTAGCACCTAAAAATACACCATGTGCCCAATTAATGGATTCTACTACAGGAATTGTGGTATCAGAATCTCTTCCTCCATAGATTACTGCCTTTATTGGAACGCCCGTGGGGTCATCTGCTCTTTCATCGATATTTTTCAAGGCATTTAATCTGATCGTATATCTTGCATTTTTATGAGAAGGAGTAATTTCATTTCCTTTATCATCTTTTTTGCTTTTTGTCCATTCTCCAAAATAGTTTACGCCCTCTTTCGGTATATCTTTCTTCATTCCCAACCAATAAGGTTTATTGTCATTAATTAATACATTCGAAAAAATGAGTTCTCTCGGGGTGGTTAATGCCTGATAAATCAAAGGGTCATCATCAGGATTGACATCACGGATAATACCGAAAATGCCGGATTCTACATTGACTGCCCTTACCTCTCCATTTACTTTTCTAAGGTAGGCAATATCATCTCCAACAACAGTTTGTCCGGGAATCATGGCTGTACTGGTTTTTCCGCAGGCACTGGGGAAAGCACCGGTAAAATAAGAAACCCGATTTTTGGGGCCATGAACACCCATGATAAACATATGCTCAGCCAACCAACTCTCATGTTGTGCTTTGTTAATAGCTAGCCTAAAAGCGAGCTTTTTTAATCCGATGGAATTCCCGGCATATTGATTATTCACTGAAAACACTCTATTTTCTTCGAGATCAATATAAATTCTTCTTTTATTAATATCTGCACTTACGCCATTTTCCAGCCTTCCGGCAGAATGAAGGAAGAAGAAGAAATTGGGAGAGCCGTTAAGTTTCTTAAATTCTTGATATCCCTGGCGATAAAGAAGGTCTTCGCTATGGGCTACATAGGCAGAATCGGTAATCTGTAGAGCCCTAAGGGAAAACATAGAATTCGTGGGTCCCAAAGAAAAAAACCTCACCAGCATCTCCTTACCGACCATGCTTCCATCAAGAAAAGAATGCACTTCTTTCAGCCCTTTATCTTTTTCTATATAATTAATACCCAACCCCCAATTTACTTTTTGAGATAACAAGTATTTGGTATGTTCTTTGTCTCTGGCCTGATCGTAATAGCCGTCAAAATGAATAGTATGACCTTCCATTTTTAATTTTTTTTCTTCACCAGTATCAAGGGCTAATTTTCTTACATAGTTAATATCTTCTTTTGAATCACTAATTATGTTTACTTTTGCCGGCTTACATAATTTTATAGCTTCTTCGATCTTCTCTGTAACATACCTATTATTTAATTTTTCTAATTTTTGCAGATTAATTTTATCCATAATTCTTCCTCCTTTTTTTATCCAAAGCTAAATGTGACAGGACAACGGTTTTTGTCACATTTAATTAATCTTTTAATGAGAATATACCTTGATTATTGCTCCATATCCGGGAGAAGCGGTTATTTTTCCGTTATCAAATACGACATGGCCTCTAACAATGGTCTTTTCGGGTTTTCCGTAAACTTCCCATCCATTATAAACCAGGGCACTATCTCTACATTTGGTAAACATTTTATCCTTGGAAATGACATCTTTTTTGTCAGGATCGAAGATGACAAAATCTGCATCTGAACCCACTGCAATTGTTCCTTTTTTGGGATACAAACCAAATATTCGTGCTGGATTTTCGCAGATAAGTTCAACCATTCTATCTAATTCCATTTTTCCTTCCTTTACTGCGGTAAAAAGCAGGGGCAATCTGGTAGATAATCCGGGGAATCCTGCTGGTGGAGTAAATATATCTTCACTACCTCTTTCTTTTTCTTCTTTTGTATAAGGAGCGTGGTCGCTTCCGATAATATCGATACTCCCATCATTCACCATTTCCCACATCCCCTGCCGCTCTTCTTCACTCCTTAAAGGAGGGTTACATTTTGCAAAAACGCCTATTTCATTCAGTGCGTTCTCGTTAAGGAATAAGTAATGCGGACAGGTTTCTGCAATAGCATATACCCCTTTGTATTTTGCTTCATTGACCAATTCTACTACTTCCGGAGTAGTAATATGGCATATTTCCACTTTCGCACCGGTTTTTTCTGCAAAAAGTAAAATTTTAGAAGTCGTTTCTATCTCTACAACCGGTGGGCGGGACCTGCCATGATATATCGGAGAAATTTTACCTTCACTCCTTAATCGGGCAATATTTTTATTTATCATATCATTATTTTCTGCATGAAAACCAATAATTACTCCTGTCTGCGAAACTTTTTCCATAAGTTCATATTGATCACCGGTATTTGGTGCAGTAAGTCCGATAAATTCTTTTTCTCTGCCCGGAGGTGCTTCATGTAAAAACGTTTTAAAAGCTACAATACCTGATTTTGAACAAGGAACAATATCATCCAAATAATCTGAACCCGCTGCTCCATAAAATGCAATATCAACAACCACTTCTTTATCTGCAATAGCCATTCTATTTCCTACTATTTCCGGTGAATGCGGAGGAGGGGCAGAGATGGGCATTTCGATAATCGTCGTCACTCCTCCCAGGGCTGCATCTTTTGAACCACTCTCAAAGGTTTCTCTCTCGTCATGACCCGGAGCCCTGATATGAACATGAGGGTCAACTGTTCCGGGTAGTACCATTTTACCTTTTGCATCAATCACCTTTTCCGCTTTTAAATCTTCTTTGCTTATTGTAGTGATAATTCCATTTTTAACTCCTACATTGCAATCCATCAACCTTCCATCCACAAAAACTTTATCAGATTTAATGACCAGATTATATTTTTCCATAGTTCATCCTCCTAACACTACTTTACTCTCTTTATTTATCTATTCACATAATTTATTTCTTGTTTCCCTGAAACCAGATAGTTTTATTATATTTTATATTTTATAATTCAAGTATAGAGTTAATTATAAATTGACAAAAATTTTTATTCTATTTTTATTTTAATTTACTTAAGAATATTTTCCTATTTTACTCGTTGCTACTTCATATCTGTTAAGTGATTCTATTATCATTAAAGCGCTTACTACTCCATCAATAACCGGAACTCCGACTATTTTTTCAATTTTTTTATCAAAACCAGCCATTCCTGCACAACCCAGAATTAATACTTCAGCACCATCTTCTTCTACAGCTTTTATCCCTTCCTGTACAAGTTTTTCTCTTTTTTCTTCATCAGTTGCGATTACCCCTAATCCGGTTATACGAATAGATGCACATCTGTTTTCCAATCCGTATTTTCTTACTAAGTCCTCCTTCTGAGGTATTTTTTTCCTTTTTAAAGATAATATGCTAAATTTATGTCCTAAAGGCAAAGCAAAAAGCATAGATGCTTCTCCTATACCTATAACCGGTTTATAGGTTAATTCTCTAAGTAAATCAACCCCTATATCACTATGGCAAGCAATAATAAATCCATCATATTGATTTTCCCATTCTTTGAATTTTTCCAGTAAATATTTTTCAGAAATAGCAGCATCGTGATAACTTTCTATGCCCGGCGGGGCTTCATCTATATATTTTACTTCTATTTCTGTAGTTGGTAAAGTATATTTTTTACAGATATTTTCAATACCAACCGTTACTTCTTGCGAACTATTAGGATTTATACATAATATTTTCAAAATAAACCTCTTATAAAGAAATATATTACCGTTTATTTGTCAACTAATTTACCACACTTTGATAGTTTTTCGGCAAGATCTTTCAACCCCAGTTTTTCCAAACCTGACCTGGTCTGCATACCGGTCTTTTTATCCCATCCCCAAAGTGTATAAAACTCATCAAGCATATGATTATATTTATCTTCATCAATCTTTAATCCTTTATAAGGACCGGATTTCACTTTCTCTTTCATAAACCTCTTTGGAGGAAGGTCGTCTTTACGAGACATATCTGTATGAAGAGCATTAAATGCAATTTCAAGATTTCTTCCTATTGCAGCATATTGATTCATTAATTCTTCTTCTGTTAAATCAATTCCCATTCCTGAATTAATCAGTTCTACAAAATCACCTATAGTAAGAAAATTAGCTCCAGACCAGGTTCCCACATAATTACAGATACCGAGATTGTCTTCCAATTCTTTGGTTTTACCCTGCCATACTACACCCTTTGCCTGATTTCGATAATCTGTTACATTAAAATCTCCCGGTCGAGGTTTTGGTCCATATCTGTTGCTCCCCATCGTCGCTCCTCTCAAATGTCTCCCGGCCACAGGTGAAGTAGAGACCGCAAGCGCCCAACCTTTGGGAACACGGAAAGGTTCAATTGAAGGTTGTCCTTTTACCTGAACAAGATAGTATTCTGAATTACGACCAATTTTTTCCGCTGCTTCTACCATACCATCAGCTAACAAATTCCCAATTCCTTCCCTGTAAGCTAATTTTTTAATCATTTTGATTAAAGCTTCACTATTTCCCCAATTTAATTCTAATCCATCAGTGTCTTTTTTATTTATAATACCTTTTTCATATAATTCAAAAACCCAGGATAGTCCGGCTGCCACATAATCACCATCCAGGCCTAATTTGTTGGTAAGTAGCCATGATTCTACCACCGCTTCCGGATCGGAAATATCAAATCGGCAGGCATGTCCCATAATTGTATTAATCCAAAATCCTTCACCTTGATAACCTTTATGTTTTCCCTTGTTTACTTCCATATACGGCATGCATCCAATTGGGCAAGAATAACAGGCTCTTACCCCCTTCTGCATACTGGGAACACCTGTTATAGGATTCATTAATTTAATTCTTTTTTCTTTTTCCCATTGATCATCTTGTCCATTTTTAATCACGATATTAGTATTCCAGCCCTCCCAATCAGGATCAGAGTAAAGATTAAATGGAACTTTGCGCATCATTTTAGAATTAGGTTCATCTTTACATTGTTGGTAACATCTGGCAACAACCTGCATAAATAGCTTCGGTTGGGCAACTTCAATTTTTCCATGACCTCTTACGACAATTGCCTTCAGTTTCTTATCTCCCATGACACAGCCCACTCCTGAACCCCCGGCAGCTTTTGATGTATCTATCATAATTGCCGAACCTCTTACTCTGTTTTCTCCTGCCGGTCCAATACAGGCTATTTTTATATGCTCATCCCCGATTTCTTTTCGCAATATATTTTCTGTTTCATAAACATCCTTACCCCATAGGAACCCCGCCTCTCTAATCTCAACCTTATCATCATTGATATACAGATAAACCGGTTTTCTGGATTTGCCAATAATAATGAGGTTGTCATATCCTGCATATTTCAACTCCGGGCCCCAAAAACCTCCGACATTAGCAGAACCCTTTCCTCCGCTAAATACATTAATGGTGGAAACATCCACTCTGCAAGCACCTGGTGCCAAGGTTCCGACCAGGGCACCTACTCCAAAACAAAGCAAATTTTCCGGGTCATACCATTTTATTTTAGATTCTATTTCATTGACCATAATCAGGGAATTAATTCCCCTGCCACCTAATGTTTTTTCGGCATAACTTTTAGTTTCTTCAGTCCATATCTTCTTATTGGATAAATCTATCCGTAAAATTTTACCTGCTAAACAACCTTTGATACCACCTTTTTTAATCATTATCTTTTACCTCTTTTACTACTTGGAGAGCTCCATACACACAGTATTTTACACATAAAGGTTCTTCCTCATCTACGCATTTATCACAGGTTGTATTCATGCGCCATTTTATGGTGCCATCTTGGGGATTTCGAGAGACAATAATACTACTTCTTTCAGGCCAGAAAGTTTTGGTATGATGATATGAACAAGCTAATTGACAGGTTTTGCAGGCATAACATAAATTACTATTTCTAATAATCTTCATAATTTTTCCTTTAAAAAATAGACTAACAGGTTGATAGATAGTAAAAAACGATATAATGAATAATTCCACATTTAAATCACTCTGCCATTAGTGATTTAAAAAAATAAATTCTAATAATTGGTTTTCTCTCTTACAAAACACAAAGGGGTTGTAAATTAATTACAACCCCTTTGTAAAAATATTATCTTTTTTTCCATTCTGGTGCTGGATAAATTGGTGCATTTTCCTGGGAAGATTCAGGATATACAATAACATATTCGCCATTTTGTACCTGAACTACAGGATGCGGCCATTTAATATTCTGACCTTTTTCATTAAAGGCAATGGCTGGCCAAGTTGAAAGCTCAACATCCAAACTTGACAGAGCATCTCTAACTTTTTCTGTCTCGATTGAATCTGCTTTTTCTATAGCCAATTGTAATAATGTTCCTGCAGCACTTGCACTGGATACGTGGTATTCGGGCATATAATCTTCGCCAAATTTATCCTTGCAAGCCTGAACATAATCTGCAGTGGTCCCAAAAACTTTATCACTAGTTTTCATGTTTGGCAACCACCATTCTCCCTCAAAAGCATATTCAGCATCTGCTCCTAATTCGTCAACAAAACTGGGAATCATGACTCCAACCGAGAATGCATACATTTGTGGATTAATATTTAATTCCTTGCATTGTCTCATGACCATTAAAGTATCCGCGGTATAACCAGCATCTGCTAAAATATCAGGATTTACGGCTTTTACCTTAGTAAGTAGGGTAGATATATCGGTGGCACCAGCAGGATATTTTTCAAAAAGAACGACGTCGAATCCCAATTCTATACACTTATCTCTAAATCCCTCGGCACAACTTAAAGGAAATAGGTCATTTGCAACTATTATAGCAACGGTTTTAGGTTTGGGATCTAAATTTTCTGCCATATAAGCTATTGGAACCATCAACATGGGAGCGGGTGGAAGAATAGAAAATACAAGCTTATATCCTCTTTCGTACACTTTGGTAGCATTTGCTTCCGGAGCTATAGTAATAACACCATATTTTTCTCCGATAGCAGTAGTGGCAAAAGTAATAGAACTGGAAAATGGACCAAATAAAAAGTCTACTTTATTCTGAGTAATTAATTTTTCTGTAAGTTTTGCGCCTCGAACAGGAGTACTCTCGTCATCATAGTAAATCATTTTTACTTCATAGTTTTTACCTCCGGCATCAATGCCGCCATGACTATTTACCCAATCAGCCCATACTTCATATCCATCCTTAACCAATCTTCCTTCATATGCTATTTTCCCAGTCAAAGAAACAGCAGCTCCAATTTTAATAACACCATCTGAAGCAAAAGTATTACCCGTTAAGGCAATCAAAAAAACACTAATTAAGATTATTGATACTAATATTTTTTTCATTTTTCTCTCCTTATTAATTTGGAATTTGATAGTTAACAGTTGCAATTACCTTAATTGATTCATTTATCGCCCCCTCCTCCTTCTTTATTATCTGATTTTGCAAGAGTCCCTCTTTCGGATTTTATATTTAATCTGGATATGTTAGGTTATATTCCCAGATAGGCAGTTTTTATATGTTCATTTTTAGCTAATTTATCAGCCTTATCTTGAATAGAAACTGCTCCTGCCTCCAAGACATATCCTCTGTCTGCAATATCGAGAGCAACCTTTACGTCTTGTTCAACCAATAAAATGCTAATTCCTTTTTCTTTTCTTAATTTAGCAATAATCTCGATCAGATCATCTACAATAACCGGTGCCAATCCTAAAGATAATTCATCAATGATAAGTAGTTTTGGATGAGACATTAAAGCCCTTCCTATAGCACACATCTGTTGTTCACCACCGGATAAATTCCCTGCATATTTTTTTCTATAGCCTTTCAATACTTTAAATAGTGTATAAACAAGATCTAAATCTTCTTTTAGACTTTTATCATTTTTTCTTTGAAAAGCACCCATTAAAAGATTGTCTTCAACGGTTAATCCAGAAAATAGATGTCTTCCTTCAGGTGCAAAACCGAGCCCCATTTTTATTCTTTCCGGAGATTCAGTCTTGATTATATTTTTACCTGAATATATAATTTCCCCTCTAAAGGACGGAATAACTCCGACAATATTCTTCAATAAAGTACTCTTTCCTGCTCCGTTTGCCCCGATAACGCATACAACTTCTTTCTCTTTTACTTCTAGATTAATATCCCATAGAACCTGGATTGCACCATAACCTGCATCAAGATGGGATACTTCCAATAATAGATTATCCTTCATTATTTACCTCCTTGGCATATCTTTTCCCCAAATATGCTTCAATCACTGCTTGATCATTTATTACTTTTTGAGGTGTGCCTTCCACTATTTTTTTGCCATGGTGTAAAACTACAATTCTATCCGAGATTCCCATAACAGCTTTCATAATATGTTCGATATAAACAATAGTTAAATCTTTTTCTTTTCTAACTTTTTTAACTAAAACACTTGCTTCTTCAACTTCTGTCGGATTTAAACCGGCCATAACCTCATCTAAAAAAACCACTTCGGGTTCCATAGCTAACACTCTGGCAAATTCCATTTTTTTAAGGTCAGGCAGGGTAATGCCACTTACCGATGAATCTTTTATCTTTTCTAAGCCTACTAATTTTAATATTTCCCTTGCTCTCTTTGTTGCATTATTCATATCTCTACTTCTATTTCCTCTGCCAAAAAGGGAGCCAACCAACACATTTTCTTCCACTGTCATTCCCATCAAAGGTTTTACTACCTGGTAGGTACGGGTCAATCCCATTCTTGCTATCTGATAAGGTTTTAGATCGCTCACATCAGAATTTTTAAAAAATACTTTACCTGTAGTCTTAAAATAAGTGCCATTAACAAGATTAGTAACGGTTGTTTTTCCAGCACCATTAGGACCGATTAATCCTACTATTTCACCTTTTTTTACTTCAAAGCTAACATCATCTACTGCTTTTAAGGCTCCAAAATACTTACTTAAAGATTTTATTTTTAAAATGATGTTGTTTTCTTCCATTTAAATAGTCACCTTCTTTTCAGCTCTTAATTTTCTCTTTTTTGTAAAATCGGAAATGGAACCCACCATACCCTTGGGAACAAAAATAACGATAACGATAATAATAATTCCCAATACGGCAAGATGATATTCGAGAAAAGCACTCCAGGCAACTTCAGCTAGTAATTCAATAATAAAAGCCCCTATGATAGGACCTAAAATGCTTCCCGCTCCCCCGATCAACATAATAACAATGGTATTCACAGCAATCATAACATCAAAGACTTCATCAGGACCGATAAACGACATCCAATATGCATAAAGAGCGCCGGCTATACTGGTAAAAAGAGCACTTATGGCCCAGGCTATTACTTTATGATAAGTGGTATTAATTCCCATGGAATTTGCTGCCTCTTCGTTTGCCTTTATGCTTCGAATTCCAAAACCAAATTTTGATTTTATTATAAAATGTAAACTCAAACTTGAAATTACCATTAAAGCCAACATTGCTAAATAGAAGTAATTATATACTACACCTGGTGCTTTATCTATAATGGGCAAGGTAGTTCCCATAGCTCCTCCGGTTATCTCAGTAGCGTTTTGCACTACTGATAAAATTGCCCCGCTCATCCCAATTGTAGCAATTGCAAAATAATGACCACGAAGTCTAAGTACTGGGAGTCCCAATAAAATACTAAACAAAATTGCAGTAATAGCAGCTAAAGGAACAACAAGTAAAAAGGGTAACCCTTTGCTCATACCGATAGCCGTAGCATAAGCTCCTATCCCAAAAAACATAGCATTACCAAAAGGTAAATAACCCATATAACCGGACATAAGATTCATTCCCTGGGCAATTACCGCATACATAAAGATAGTAGTAATTACCCTCACCCAATAGCCTGATAAAAAACGCGGTAAAAAGATAAATACGCCTAATGCTATTATTAACAAGAAAATATTTATTTTTTTATTATTTAACACCTATCTCTACCCCTCCTCTTTCAAATAATTCTTGAATTAACCAAAAAACTTTTTTCCCATAAGTCCATAAGGTCTCCAGAGTAAGACGATAACCATGATTACCATACCAATAGCCTCCTGCCATTGTGAACCCAAAAAGGTTGCACCTGCAACTTCTGCAAACCCTAGAAGCAAGCCTCCCGCAGCTGCGCCCCAGATATTTCCTAAACCACCTAATATTGCTATAATAAATACTTTTCCTACGATAATACCTATAAGATGAGGAGAAAAACTATAGATGCTTGCCCAAAGTGAACCGGTTAGACCTGCCAAAGCGGTCCCTAAGGCAAAATTAATCATATACATTTTTTCCACATGAATCCCTACCGCCTGAGCACCTTCTTTGTCTAGGGCAACCGCCTGTATTCCTTTTCCGGTTTTTGTTTTCATCATAAAAAGATAGGTTAGATAGATTATTATTCCGGCTACGATAAAAGATAAAAATTTAATCAAGGGAACATAGGCATCGCCGAATTGAAAATTACTACCAGCGTAAGTAAGGCGTATAGTACGATAATCAGCAGACCACACTTTCAATATAATGTTTTCTATAATTAATCTAATCGCAAAGGTTAAGATAAGAGTAAAAACTATTCCACCTTTCAGAAAGGGTTGCAAGAGTCCGCGATATATTACTGCTCCAAGCACAAAAAGAATAGCACCGGACATTATCATACTAATAAATGGGTCTATATGGAAAAAATTAAAAAATTCCAAGGAAATATAAGAACCCAACATAACCATTGCCCCGTAAGATAGATTAATTATTCCGCTAATACCCCATTGTAAGGAAAAACCTATACCCATTAAGGCATACAATCCGCCCAATAAAATAGCGTTTACTAACATTTGTAATCCCATAGGAACAAACTCCTTTACTTTAACTTTAAAATACAAAATATATAAAGAATTTCTTCATTATTATAAAAACTGATTACTATTGTTAAATAAAATTTACCTCCTTACTAAACCAATTATATCTCGAATAGAGCTATATTTTTTTCTAATCAAATATTCTTTAATTTCATTAATGATCTCTAACATTACATATGGATTACTAAAATTTGCGGAACCCACTTGTACTGCGCTAGCACCGGCAAGAAACATTTCTATTGCATCTTCAGCACAACATATCCCGCCAACTCCTATCATCGGTATATCGATAACTTGTGCAATTTCCCATATCATTCTAACCACTATTGGCCTTATTGCCGGTCCGGATAATCCTCCAATCTTGTTTCCTAAGCGTGGTAATTGCTTATCAACATCTATCGCCATACCCATGAAAGTATTAGAAATAGTTATTATTTCTGCACCAGCGTTTTGTACGGATAAAGCCATTTTTTTTATATCGGAAACATTTGGTGATAGTTTAGCAATAATCGGTTTTGATGAGTTTTTCTTTATATTAATGATTAATTCGTATAATTTATCTTCATTAACACCAAATGGAATCCCATTATTTAGATTAGGACAAGAGAGATTTATTTCTAATGCTGATATTTCTTCTACTTTATTGAGATATCCTGCTAAATTACAAAAATCCTCAACAGAATCTCCCAGAAGGCTAACAATAATAATTTTGTTTGCTTTTTTCAATAAAGGCAATTCTTCTTTTATAAAATATTCTACGCCCTTAGAAGGTACACCGACTGCGTTCAATAATCCACAATCTGTTTCACAAGTCCTTGGCTCAGGGTTTCCTTCTCTTCCTTTGAAAGCAATACTTTTAGGTACTACTGCTCCTAACTTATTAAGTTCGTTTTCATTTAATAGAGTACACATCACATCAAAGGTACCTGAGGCAGGCATAATTGGATTTTTTAAATGTAAAGGACCTAAATCAACTTCTAAGCTCACTTTTTTAGTCATTAAAAATTACCTCTTCCACTGGAAAAACAGGTCCTTCTTTACAAACCCTTTTATACCCGTCTTTAGTTTTATGAACACATCCTTTGCAGGCACCTATACCGCAAGCCATATGTTCCTCTAAACTTACAAATGATAAAAAATTATATGTTTTTTGAAGATCTCTTATGTGCTTAGTAAGCCTTTTTGATCCGCAAGTATAAACAACATCAATTACTATTCTTTTTAAAACTTTCTCTAAAAAATTAGTAACTTTTCCCTTTGCTCCTTTTGAACCGTCATCTGTGGTGTAAAATGTTTCTCTGGAAATAGATTCGATTTTATCGCTGTATAAAAGTAAATTTTCCGTCTGAGCAGATATAAAACTATAAACCCCAATCCCTTTTTGTTTACTTTCTAATATTAACGGCATTAAGGTAGCAATTCCTATACCTCGTGCAACTATAGCAATATTATGTGTATTTTTAGGAATTTTAAAACCATTACCAAGGGGACCTATTAATTCTACTAAATCACCTATCTTTGATTCAGCTAGAATTTTCGTCCCTTTGCCTATCTTTTTATAAAGAATATCGAAAGTCCCCAAATTGGATTCAATCTTATAAAAACTAAATGGTCTTTTTAAAAAAATTTCATTAATTTTCCATTTAGATAACATCACAAACTGCCCGGGTTTAGCTTCTTTAGCAATTTGAGGTGCTTTAATTTTTATTCTATAATAATTGTTATTCAGATTAACCTGTTTAATTATTTTTCCTTTGGTTAGCACTTAATTTCCTTTTTTTAATTTTTACATAATTTTTTATGTTTTTGACAATACCCTTAATCCTTATTTAAATATAACAAATAAAAAATATTTATGTCTTACCGCTAATCAAGGCCAAAAGAGCCATTCTCACATAAAGCCCGTTATGTGCCTGCCTGAAATAAGCAGCTCCTTCGTAATCATCAACATCAATAGATATTTCATTTACTCGTGGTAGGGGATGGAGAATAGTAATTCCTTTTTTCGCACGGTTAATTATTTCTCTATTTATAATATATACACCTTTAACCTTTTCGTAATCCTCCGGATTTTCAAATCGTTCTCTTTGTACTCTCGTTACATAAACCATGTCACTGACTGATAAAGCTTTTTCCACATCTTCGGTTTCTTCAATCTCAGCACCCCGGCTTCTTAGGTCTGATGTTATTTCTACCGGCATTTTTAAGGATTCCGGGGAAACGAAAATCATCTTATTTTTACATAGAGCCATAAAATAACCTAAAGAATGAACAGTTCTTCCATTTTTTAAATCACCTAAAAAAGTTATTGTCTGTCCACCCAAAATTCCTTTTTCCTTGCGGATAGTATAAAGATCTAAAAGAGCTTGAGTGGGATGTTGCCCGGTTCCGTCACCACCGTTAATCACCGGATGAGAAGCATTATCAGCAGCAAGTTGAGCAGCACCTTTCATAGGGTGTCGCATAACGATAACATCTACATAACCATCTATTGTTCTAATGGTATCGGCTAAAGATTCTCCCTTAGCTACAGAAGAGCTTGCCGCGTTCGCCATACTGATGACTCGCGAACCTAATCTGTTAATTGCTGTTTCAAAAGAAAGACGGGTTCGGGTACTCGGTTCAAAAAATAAGCTTGCAACGACCTTTCCTTCCATGTCTCTAATGATTTCTCCGTTTTTAACTCTTCTTTCGAAATTTGCTGCTGTGTTCATAATCAAATTTAATTCTTGAAGCGAAAACTGTACAGTGTTTAATATATCCTTTCCTTTTAACATTTTCATAACTCCTTAAATTTATTTATTATTATTTTTTTTATCACAGTAATGTCGCAAAGCAAAAGAACAATATATCGTACTCTTGCATATTTCCTCTACTAATTTATTTTTCTATAATAGTTCCACTTTGTCCTTCAAATGCTTCTAAGGCCTTATCCAAAGATGTAATGATGGCTTTCTGTCCTCCATTTTTTAAGAATCTTAAGCAGGCTTTCACTTTTGGCCCCATGCTTCCTGCTAAAAAATGTCCTTCATCAAAATAATTTTGAGCTTCTTGTAAGGTTATTTTACCTAAAGCTTTCTCATTGGGTTTGCCATAATTAATTTTAGCTTTTTCTATATCTGTAAGGATTAAAAATATATCAGCACCTACTATTTCAGCTAATCTTTCTCCTGCAAGGTCTTTATCTATAACTGCTTCAATTCCTTTATAATTTCCTTCCTCATCTTCTAAAACCGGTATACCACCACCGCCTGAAGCAATAACAATGACTCCTGCTTTCACCAGTGTTTTAATCACATCTCCTTCTGAATTGGAAATAGGGTCAGGTGAAGGAACAGTTCTTCTCCAACAACGTTCACCTGTTGGTTTTACTTTTTTAAGAATATAGTCAGGGTTATTCTTCTTCATTTCTTTGGCTTCATCTTTGGTTAAAAAATTACCAACAGGTTTAGAAGCATTTTTACCAATAAATTCCGGATCATTTTTATCTACTATCACCTGATTCAGGATAGCACAAACCGGTATAGTAATATCCATTTTTTTAAAATGATTTAATAATGTTTGTTGTAACATGTAACCAATTTGTCCCTGAGTCATCGCTCCCACTACATCCATGGGGTGAGCCGGAACAACATCTTGAGAAAGTTTTTGCTGTACCATTAGATTGCCAACCTGGGGTCCATTTCCGTGAGTAATAACCAATCGATCTTCTTCGCCAAGGCTCTTTACAATTTCTGAAATGTGTTCTGTGGTTTTCCAACAATTCCTAAACTGTTCTTCTGAAGTTCCTTTTTGATTTGCCTGTTTTATTGCATTCCCGCCCAATGCTATTAAAATTACTTTAGCCATTTTTTCTTCTGTCTCCTTTTAGATTATTTATTTACTTATCATAAAAACGAGTATTTTAGATTTTTAGTTTATATCTTTCTAAAATTTCTAAATTATTCTATGTTTACTATTAAAATTTATTTTACTTCTTATATCCCAGCCTCTTGGATAATTTTTGAGAAGAGTTAATTAAAATTGTGGTAAATTTTACAATATTGTTCTTTGATAACCTCTTGGACAACCCGGTAATGGTAATACTGGCAATAACTTCATTATTAATATTTTTAACGGGAACTGAAATTGCTTTTGCACCTTCTTCGAGTTCTTCATCGCAAAAAGCAAATCCATTACGTTTTACTTTTTTTAAATGTTTTTCTAACTCCATAGGATCTATTATCGATTTCGGCGTATACTTATGAAGATTTTTTTTATTAACAATATTTTTAATTTCTTTTGATTGCCGATATGCTAAAAGAACCTTTGCAGAAGCAGCACAATTAAAAGGCATTTCCTTTCCGATATCAACAAAGAGAAGTGAACTTACCTTTAAAGAAGGAGTGATTGAATCTATACAAATACCCTTGTCGTTATACCAGGTAGTTAAAAAAGTAGTAAGCTTGGTTTCTCTGCAAACATCTTTTAAAATTGGTTTAGCAACTTGCCTAAAATCAAAAGAGTTATAAAAGGAATTTGAATATTCAATTATTTGCAGTCCCAGCTTATATTTTAAAGTTTCTTTGTCTTGATTAACTAAAGAATGTTTTAATAAAGTATTTAATATTCTATGAACCGTGCTCTTGGGGAATGATAATTCCAAGCTTAATTCAGTTATTCCAACACTCCTTTCCGCATCGGAAAGATAATTCAATACTTTGATTGATTTCTCGATTGAATTCATAAAAACTATCCTTTATTCATTTCCATTATATGGAACACTGTTCCATATAATTATTAATAAAACAACTTTAATTAATATATCATAGTTTTTTTTAAAAATCACTATTTTTTAAATATTTTTTATTTAATTATTTTATTGATATTTTTATAATTTCAAAACTTGTTGTTATAATTTTAATTTGACTAATACTTTTCTTCTTTATTTAAAATTATAAACAC
>CAZMLS010000025.1:0-8228 GCA_964567215.1 uncultured Atribacterota bacterium
GAAATCTCTATTCCTTTCATCGCTTCCCCTAAACCTTCTGAAACTTGAGCGATAATTTTAGGATTATCATAATGGGTAGTAGCCTCTACAATAGCTTTTGCCCTTATTTTAGGATTATCTGATTTAAATATTCCAGAACCTACAAATACTCCATCTGCACCCAACTGCATCATTAAAGCAGCATCAGAAGGAGTGGCTATTCCCCCAGCAGCAAAATTAACGACTGGTAATTTTCCTTCCCTGGCTACTTCCTTTAACAGCTCAAAAGGTGCTCCCAATTCTTTTGCTCTACTCATTAATTCCTCTGAAGGCATGTTTTTTAATTTTCTTATTTCGTCCATAACAATTCGAATATGCCTAACCGCTTCAACGATATTTCCTGTTCCCGGTTCGCCTTTGGTTCTCATCATGGAAGCGCCTTCTCCGATCCTTCTTAAAGCTTCTCCTAAATTTCTTGCTCCACAGACAAATGGTACTTGAAAATTATGTTTATTAATATGATAATTTTCATCTGCCGGAGTCAATACTTCACTTTCATCGATATAATCAACTCCCAATGCTTCTAATAGTTGAGCTTCTACAAAATGACCAATTCTCGCTTTTGCCATAACCGGTATACTCACTGCTTCCATGATTTCTTTTATTATTTTAGGATCGGCCATTCTTGCTACTCCACCAGCAGCACGAATATCTGCTGGAACTCTTTCTAAAGCCATTACGGCAACTGCTCCGGCTTCTTCAGCAATTTTTGCCTGCTCTGCATTGACCACATCCATGATAACGCCGCCCTTTAACATTTCCGCCAAACCCTTTTTCAACTTAAAGGTACCCTTTTCAATCATGATTTCTACACTCCTTCGTTATATAATTCTTTTAATGTATTATAATAAAAAAACAAAAAAATAACAACTATCTTGCAATAGTCTATTGTTTTATTTTGGTATACTATCTAAATTTAGATAATTATTGCATAATAATTTATTGCATTTTTATAAAGTATAATGTTCTCGGCACGATTTAAGGTAACATAAAAATAATACCGCAAATCTAAAAAATTTACGGTATCATTGTGGGTCATTTACTTTTTAATTTTTGACTATTTTTCGTAAGGCGAAGCCAAGCGTTGATACATTTTCCATTGTTTATTAACTCCTTCTTGGGCTTCTTTTAATAATTTTTTAGCTTCCTCCGGCATACTCCGGGTAAGTATTTTATACCTATTTTCATTATATATGTAATCTTCCAAAGGAATACTTGGCGCTTTTGAATCCAACTGTAAAGGGTTTTTACCTTCTTCCGCAAGTGTCGGATTATATCTCATTAAAGGCCAATAACCAGATTGAACGGCTAATTTTTGTTGGTTCAAGCCATTTATTAAATTATAACCATGGCTGATACAATGAGAATAAGCTACAATAATAGAAGGCCCATCAAATGCTTCTGCTTCACGAAAAGCCTTAATCACCTGTGAATCATTTGCTCCCATAGCTACTCTGGCTACATATACGCTTCCATAGGTGACAGCCATCATGGCAAGGTCTTTTTTAAGTGTTCTCTTTCCTCCGGCAGCAAATTTTGCGATAGCTCCAAGAGGTGTCGCTTTGGACATTTGGCCACCAGTATTAGAATACGTTTCAGTATCTAATACCAAAATATTGACATTGCGCTTTTGGGCAATAACATGGTCTAATCCACCATAACCAATATCATATGCCCATCCATCTCCACCTACAATCCATACACTTTTTTTTGTAAGAACATCGATTATGCTTAGTAAATCTTTTGCCTCCGATTTTTCTATCTTATCTATTTTCTTAACTAATTTTACTATTCTTTCTCTTTGCTTGGATAGTCCTTCTTCGGTAGATTGATCTGCTTTCTTAATTTCATCAACTAAATCTTTACCTATCTCAGTTGAAAGTTTCTCTAATAACTCATAAGCAAATTCTAACTGTTTATCAATTGCCAATCTCATTCCAAATCCAAATTCAGCATTGTCTTCAAATAAAGAATTTGACCAAGCGGGTCCTCTTCCCTCTTTGTTGAATGTCCACGGAGTAGTCGGTAAATTACCTCCATAAATCGAAGAACATCCAGTTGCATTAGCTATAATTGCCCTGTCTCCAAATAATTGACTTAATAATTTTAAATATGGAGTCTCACCACAACCCGCACACGACCCGGAGAATTCAAACAGTGGTTGTAAATATTGAACATTTCTTACAGCATTAAGTTTTAATTCTTTTCGGTCAACTTCGGGAATAGTAAGGAAAAAGTCCCAATTTTTCGCTTCTTGTTTTCTGATTGGAGGCTGAAAAACCATATTTATTGCTTTTAATTCTGGATTTGTTTTATTTTTTGCCGGACAATTTATTACACAAAGCCCGCAACCGGTACAATCCTCAGGGGAAACTTGTAATGTGTGTTTCATTCCCTTAAATTGAGAATTTTTTGCATCTACAGATTTAAATGTATCAGGAGCAGCGGAAAGGAGTTTAGGATCGTAGACTTTAGCTCTAACCACTGCATGAGGACATACCATTACACATTTTCCACATTGAATACAGGTATTTGGGTCCCAGGCGGGAATCTCTTGGGCAACATTTCTTTTTTCCCACTTAGTCGTACCGCTTGGAAATGTTCCATCCGGAGAAAAAGCACTAACCGGTAAATTGTCTCCATTTCCTGCAATTATTTCTGCGGTTACTTTTTTAACAAACTCGGGTGCTTCTACGGGAACAGTAAGGTGTTTTGCCAATTTACTGGTAGCCTTTTCCGGTACTTTCACTTCATGGAGATTAGAAAGCGCGTTATCGACAGCAGCAAAATTAGTATTTACAATCTTGTCTCCCTTCATACCATAGGATTTTTTAATAAAACGTTTTATAGCTTCAATTGCCTTTTCCATTGGAATAACTTTACTAAGATAGAAGAAACAGACTTGCATTATTGTATTGATTCTTGCCCCCAAACCTACTTCCTTGGCAATTTTATAGGCATCAATTACATAAAAGCTTAATTTTTTTTCAATAATTGTTTGCTGAGTTGAGTAAGGCATATAATCCCATACCTCGTCAGCAGAATATGAACTGTTTAAGAGAAATACTGCTCCCGGTTGTGCAGTTTTTAACACATCATATCTTTCCAGGAAAGAGAATTGGTGACAAGCAACAAAATTAGCGCGATTAACCAGGTAAGGTGAATGAATAGGTGTTGGACCAAATCTTAAATGAGAAATAGTAAGTGAGCCCGCTTTACGCGAATCATAAACAAAATAACCTTGAGCATAATTTTCTGTTTCTTCTCCGATAATCTTTATCGAATTTTTATTTGCTCCGACAGTTCCGTCCGAACCAAGGCCATAGAAGACTGCACGAGTTCGATCCGCAGGTTCAATGGAAAAATCAGGATCGTAGGAAAGGCTGGTGTTAGTAACATCATCATTTATTCCAATGGTAAAATGATTCTTAGGAATTTCTTTCTTCATTTCATCAAATAACCCTTTTACCATGGCGGGAGTAAATTCTTTTGAGGAAAGCCCATATCTTCCACCAATAATTTTTGGCATCTCCTTAAAATGAGTCAATCCTTCATCTTTTGCTTCTTGTAATGCAGTAACGATATCTGTATATAATGGTTCACCCAGGCTACCGGGTTCTTTGGTACGATCTAATGCACATATGGTGTCCACTGTTTTCGGGAGAGAATTAATAAAATGTTTAATTGAGAAAGGTCGATATAAGCGTACTTTTACCAAGCCTACCTTTTCCCCTTTTTCCATTAAATATTCAACCGTTTCCTGTACGGTCTCTGCTCCGGAGCACATTAATACAATTACTTTTTTTGCATCCGGTGCACCATAATATTGAAATAATTCATATTTTCTTCCAACTACTTTGTAGAATAAATCCATTACTTTTTCAACGATATCCGGACAGGCAAGGTAATAAGGATTAACTGTTTCTCTCGCTTGGAAATATACATCAGGATTTTGGGCAGTACCTCTGATAAATGGATTATCTGAAGAAAGTGCTCTTTTCCGATGAGCTCTTACCAAATCATTGTTAATTAATGGTTTCATTTCTTCCGGAGTTAATAAATCAACTTTAGAAATTTCATGTGAAGTACGAAATCCATCAAAAAAATGGACAAATGGTATTCGAGATTCTAAACTGGCTGCTTGTGCGATTAAAGGAAAATCCATCGCTTCTTGAATTGAATTTGAAGCAAGCATGGCAAAACCGGTAGATCTGGTTGCCATTACATCACTATGTTCCCCAAAAATTGAAAGAGCCTGACATGCTACAGAACGAGCTGCAATATTAAAAACAGTCGGAGTTAACTCACCGGCAATTTTAAACATATTAGGAAGCATTAACAAAAGACCTTGCGATGCAGTAAAAGTCGTAGTAAGACCCCCTCTCTGTAGAGAACCATGAACAGCTCCTGACGCACCCCCCTCACTCTGCATTTCAGTTACTTGAGGCACTGTACCCCAAATATTTGGTTTTCCTTCAGACGCCCAAAGGTCTGCAAATTCACCCATCGGGGAAGAAGGTGTAATAGGATAGATGGCTACAACTTCACTTAAATGATATGCAGTATGAGCTGCAGCTGTATTTCCATCAATTGTTACTTTTTTTTTACTCATTTTTGAGTCCTCCATTTTTTAAAATATTTTTTTGAAATAAATTTACACTATTTTATCATATTTTCGAGTTCATGTGATAAAAAGTACATGAAAAATAACAAAAATAAGAAAAATATTCCTTTCTTTGTTTTTATTTTAAGAAATTAATACAATTTTATTATAATTTTTACAAATATTATAATCTGTAAAGTAATGCTATTTAATCTTTTGCCTGCTTATTAATGCTTGAGCGAGTGTTACCTCGTCCGCAAATTCCAAACTGCTTCCTATTGGAACACCATAAGCAATACGAGTTATTTTTATTTCCAAAGGTTCAATCAATTGAGCAATATAAGAAGCAGTTACTTCGCCTTCAATATTCGGGTTGGTAGCAATAATTACTTCCTTAATTTCTTCACTTTTTAATCTTTTTAATAAGTTATTAATCTTCAAATTTCCGGGTTCGATACCATCCAGAGGAGAAATGGCTCCTTCTAATACATGATAAACACCTTTAAATTCTCCAGTATTTTCTAAAGCAATCAAATCTTTTACTTTTTCCACTACACATATAATTGATTTATCTCTATTTACATTCCGGCAAATTTCGCATATTTCCTGATCGGTTATATTTCCGCAAATGGAACAATACTGTATTTTTTGCTTAGCATCTATTATAACTCTAGCAAGATTAGAAACCTCTTCGTTAGAATTTTTTAAAATATAAAAAGCCAGTCTTTGAGCAGTTTTAGGTCCAATTCCCGGCATTTTAGAAAATTCATCTATTAATTTCGCTAATGGTTTAGTATATCTAAAAAACATTTTTTTCTCTCTTGTTTTAGAATAATCCGGGGATATTTGCTCCTCCGGTTAATTTACTCATTTCTTGAGCAGCTAATTCTTTTGATTGACGTAATGCTTCATTTACGGCAGCTAAAATAAGGTCTTCCAGCATTTCTTTTTCATTTACATCGATGACATCCGGCTCTATTTTAATCTCATTGATTTCCTGTTGACCATTAATGGTTATTTCAATCATTCCCCCTCCGGAAGATACTTTGATTTCTTTTTGAGCCAATTCTTTTTTTATTTCCTCCATCTTTCTTTGCATCTCTTGTGCTTGTTTCATTAAAAATTTCATATCCATTTTTATTTTTCCCCTTTCGTGAAAACAATTACTCGTCGATTATTTTCCCCATAAATAGATTTAATGACTCTTGAAGTATAGAATCATCATTATTAGGTTTATTATTAATTTGACTAATTTCTTTTTTATTTTTTACTAAAACTTCCTTAATTTTATCATTTCCATCCAAAGTAGTTTTATTCTCATTATTAAATTCTTCTTTTGTATAATCTATTCTATTTTTGTTGATAACACATTCTATAACAAAAGGTACTCCAATTTCTTCTTTAATGAGATCCTGCAATAAGGACTTATTGCTTTTCTTTTCTAATATCTCTTTATGAAAAGCATGCTCCTTATTAAAACCAATAATTATTTTACCATTTTTTATAGTTATTGAATTGTTGACAGTGATGAATGAATAAAGAGATATTCTAGTTTTCTTTATTTTGGTTAATATTGTAGGCCAGATTTCCATTAAATTTGAATCTGTATATACTTTGGAATATTTTTTCTTAATTACTTTTTCTTCTTTGTCAATTTCTTTTCCGGTAAAAAATTCTTTATTTTCTTCTTTTTTTAACACCTTTAAATCTGATTTTAAACTAGGCTTTTCTTTTCCGACCTCTTTATTTTTATTTTTGAAAGTAAACTTAAGTACATACATTTCTAATAATAGCCATGGATGATAAGAATATTTCATTTTCTTCTCAATTTCGGTTAAATAATTCACCATATCAAAAAGGATTTCCATATCTATTGATTTAGACTGGTTTAACATTTTTTCGCTTTCTTCAATAAATATACCTTTTGCCTTTAAGATATGCGTGTTGCAAATTTTAATTAAAGATAAATTATGAACATATTCCGTTAAGTTTCTTATGAATTGAGCAGGGTCTCCGCCGGAATCAGATGATTGATGAATAACTTCTATCGCCCGAAGTGTGTCATTCTGAATAACCGCGTCTAAAATGTTAAAAAAAATATCATCATCAGTTATTCCCAAGATATCTATTACGTTTTTGACATTTATCTCTTTACCGCAATAAGCAATTACTTGTTCAAAAATGCTTTCAGCATCACGCATTGAACCTGTTGCGTTTCTGGCAATTATATTTAATGCTTTTTCTTCGACAATCAAATTTTCATCTTTGGAAATTAGCTGAAGCTTATCGACAATTTTTTGCAAAGGAATTCTCCTGAAATTAAACCACTGGCATCTCGACAATATAGTATCAGGAATCTTGTGAGGAGCGGTTGTGGCAAATATAAAGATAACGTGGGGCGGGGGTTCTTCTAAAGTCTTTAATAATGCATTGAAAGCTTCTGTGGTTAACATATGTACTTCATCAATAATATATATTTTGAAATTTCCTTCAGTAGGGGCAAATTTCACCTTGCTTCTTAAGTCTCTAATATCATCAATTCCCCGATTAGAAGCTCCGTCAATTTCTATTACGTCCATCGAATACCCCTCAGTAATTTTAATGCAATTGTTACATTTATTGCAGGGATAAATCGTTGGTCCCTTTTCACAATTTAATGATTTAGCTAGAATACGGGCTGTAGTGGTTTTTCCCACTCCTCTAGGCCCGGAAAAAACATATGCATGAGAAATTCTATTCAAAGAAATAGCATTGATTAACGTTTGAGTAATGTGATTTTGACCTATGATATCTTCGAAGATTTGTGGTCTCCATTTTCGATAAAGTGAATGATATTTCATGTATTTTCCTTAAAAAGTAATGTAAATTTCTATAGAAAAAACGGAAGCGTGGTAATTTTTTATAGATGTTAACAATTTCTATATACGTTTAAGTGATCGTGCACCTATTTCCGATTTCACTTCCCAAGCGATACTAAAATAGTTAGCTCCAATCAGGTTTACCTGCGGCACTCAAAGAGGTTTGCTTACCGCTGCTTCCTTCCGGATCTGACGGAGTTCACAATTCTTTGTCGCACAGGGCCCAATCTTCATCACCACTTGCTTTAGCCGGCCTTAAAAAGATAAAACCTCGAATAGGAATTCAACCCTGCTGTAGCGGATTGCAGGTTACAGGGCACCGCTATCTCCCCATTTAGCACGATCACATATTTTTAACATTATTCTATTTTTATTATTATATATATGGCGGAGAGGGCGGGATTCGAACCCGCGAGACAGCTTTTGACCGCCCAATCGCTCTCCAAGCGAGCCCGTTATGACCACTTCGGTACCTCTCCATATCTTACCAATAAATAATAAACCGTTTAACTATTACTGTCAAAACTATTTTATCATCCGGTTTAATATTTATCAAATTATTCATATTGTTTATTCGGTATCGGAGCTACTTAATTATTTTCTCTTATTCAGAATTATGGTTTGGCGGAGAGGGCGGGATTCGAACCCGCGAGACAGGGACTACCTGCCTACTCGATTTCGAGTCGAGCGCTTTCGGCCAGACTCAGCCACCTCTCCTTTTAAATTAG
>CAZMLS010000025.1:8328-18857 GCA_964567215.1 uncultured Atribacterota bacterium
TTAAATTAGCGTTTTTCCAGAAAAAAATTTTTTAGAATTAAACTGCATTCTTTATTTAAGATATTTTTCGTTATCTCAATTTGATGATTAAATTTCTTATTCTGAATAATACTAACTACACTTCCTGCAGCACCGGTTTTAGGATCAGAAGCTCCAAAAACCAATCTCTTTATTCTTGCCAGAACCATAGCATAAGCGCACATAGGACAGGGTTCTAAAGTTACATAAAGAGTGGCGTTTTCCAAATGCCAAGTTCCTAAATATCGAGCGGCTTTTTGCAAGGCCAATATCTCGGCATGAGCGGTAGGATCTTGTAATTCTTCTTTTCTATTATGTGCTCTGGTAATAATCCTTTTGTTATAAACAACTATCGCTCCAACTGGAATTTCTTGAAGAGAATAGGCAATTTTTGCTTCTTTTAAAGCTTCTTCCATAAATCTAACATCTTCGAGCATAACTTATATAAGCCTTCTGAATTATTTTCTGATAAAATGATTGGCACGCCCGGAGGGATTCGAACCCCCAATCTACTGATCCGTAGTCAGTTGCTTTATCCAATTGAGCCACGGGCGCACTATGTTGTTTTTCAAACTAGTCATGATTTTATTATAATTTAAATTCTCAGTCAAATAAATTAGTCGTTAGTAAATGGTGAATAGTATAAATACAAGTTTTCAGTATGCAATTAAGAACTTAAAAACGAAAAGCAAAAAACCATAATTCTAAACTCAAAACTTTTTATATAGGGTATTGCGTATCGAATAAAAAACCAGGATTATATCTTTTTTTTTGCTTTCTTAACTATATACTAAGTACTATATACTCAATACTATATTTTATCAATTGAAATATTGCTCTAATTTTGCTATATTTATTTCAGGTTACTGATAAAAAAATATTTATTGAATTAGTTCAATATCTTACTAAAAAAATAAATTAAAAGGTGTTATATTTATAAATGATAAAAAACATCAAGAATCTGATAAATAAAAAAATTACAATAATGGGTTTGGGATTAAATCAAGGAGGATTGGGAGTTACTCAATTTTTAGCTAAGGCTGGCGTAAAACTATTAGTCACAGATTTAAAAACTAAAGATGAACTCAAACCTTCATTAGAAAAATTAAAAAAATTTAATATCGAATATATTTTAGGAAAACATCGTGAAGAAGATTTTATTCATGCTGATTTGATTATTAAAAACCCTGCTATTCCCAACAATTCTAAATTTCTTCAGATTGCCCGCAAGCACGGAATTCCAATTAAAACTGATTTAGATATCTTTTTTAACATTTGTACGTCTCAAAGAATTATCGCTATCGCCGGAACAAAGGGGAAAAGTACAGTTTCTCATCTAATTTATAAAATTTTTCAGAAAGCAGGAATTAAATCTGTTTTAGCTGGCAATATGGGTATTTCTGTATTTAATGTATTAGACAAGCTCACTCCTTCAACATATCTTATATTGGAAATATCTTCATGGCAATTGGAAGGAATAAAAGACTATAAGTTTAGAACAAACACTGCGGTGTTAACAAACATCTTACCTGATCATTTAGATCGCTATGATAATTTTGAAAGTTATGCTAAGGCAGAAAAATTGATTTTTAAATATCAAAAATCAAGTGATAATTTGATAATAAACTTCGATAATAAAGAAACCCATAAAGAAAGTCAAAAGATTATACCTCGAACTTATTGGTTTAGTACACAAAAAAAAGTATGTATGGGTTGTTGTTTAAGACAAAATGAACTCATTTTTTATTCAGGAAAAAATGAAATTTCTTTTGCAAAAATTTCCGACCTTCTTTTATCAGGCAGGCATAATCTTGAAAATATCCTGGCTGCATCTACGGTTGCTTTTATTCATCAAATTCCTACTGAAATTATTTCGCAAGTAATAATCGGGTTTTCCGGTATTCCTTACAGATTGGAATTAGTCAGAGAGAACAAGGGGATTAAATTTTACAATGACACTTGTGCTACAACTCCTGATGCAACCTTGGCTGCTCTTCAATCTCTTCCTCAAGCACCTATCTTACTAATTACCGGAGGAAAAAACAAAAAATTAGATTATAAAAAAATGGCAATTGCAATTAGCAAAGATAGAAGAATAAAAAAAATAATTCTTTTCCAACATGCTGGTTACGACGCTACATCTGCCCTTTTTTTTCATCTAAAAAATCAATGTAGTATAGAAAAAATTATCTTTGTGAAAAATATGCTTGAAGCAACCAAAACCGCCTATCGACACGCTGAGGTAGGTGATTTTATTCTTCTTTCTCCAGCTGCAGCTAGTTTTGGCATGTTTAAAAATGAATTTGATCGAGGCAATCAATTCAACGAAGCGGTATCAAACCTCCCGTGAATATTTCATTATTCAACCTTACAAATTATATTAATCTTTACTGGTTATTCACCATAAAACTTACACTACATTATTCTATTGAACAATTAATTGACTTCTGATTAAATAATTTTTCAATACCTAAGTCTGCAAAGAATAATTATTTATTTTTTGTATTTTTAAAACTTATTTTTATATTTAAGATTTATAAATTTATTTTTGCTACACCAAAAAGGTATAATAATGCAATGATCAAAGGTTGGTGGATTAAATAGATTAATAAAGAATGTTTTCCTAAAAAAGACAATAATTTAACAATGGAAATATGTGAAAAATCAACTACAAAAAACTTTCGAGATTCATCTATATAAAATAAATTCCCAAAAAATATTCCTAACAATACAACTCCAAACCAGGGCAATAAGGGAAAATAGTCAACACTATAAAAATTGATTGGTTTAAAACCTAACCAAAGTAACCATGGGAAATTAAACGTTAAGCCTTTTAAATAAGCACCTAATATTATACAAAAAACACCCATGGGAAAATTCCAAAAGCGGAGTTTTAAAAAAGGGAAAGCTAAGATAATAGAAATTCCGATCAGGTGAAGAATTCCAAAAATCACACATCCTCTTCCTAAAAAAAACCAGGTAACTACTGTAATAACTAATCCATAGCAAAATATTTTCAAACCTCTTTGAAAATATTTTGCATAAAGAGTACGTTTATTTTTAATTATTTTTTCAGTTTTGGTATAACTTATGTACAGAGATACTCCCACTAAAAAAATAAAGGTATTGGCAGTTACACGTGCAAAATAAAGCCAGAAGCCTGATGTGGCATTTATGTTGTAATGACCGAAAGAACTCAAATCATATACAGAATGATAAATAACCATCATAATAATAGCGATACCACGAAAAAAATCTATTTCCCAAAATCTCTTCTTTATATTTTGCAAATTAAATGACTCCAATAAGAGTAGAGGAATAAATCTACTCTTCAATTTTATAATTATATGTAATTTCTAACCTAATTATAGTTTAGGGTCAACCCGACCCCCACTTCTTGAATATTTGATACTTTAGATAAAGCAATTTTAGAATTTAAATCTGTGCAATGACAAGCATGTAGTGTCTCCGGTTGAAGCTTTTTAAAATACTCTAATGTACCTTCCAATTGTTTCTTCTCCGGGTTGAGCAAATGAAATCCACCAATGATATCAATTATCCGATCTTCTTTGCAAACCTTTTTAGCCTGTTCGATTATATTACAAATTCCAGAATGAGAACATCCGGTAATAATAACTAAACCTTTTGTTGAACAATAAACCAAGGCAGAGTCATCCATTATGTAATCATCTTCTTTATCATCTTTTCCTTCTATTTTTCCAATAGGATTTTTTGCTTCAAAATCATTTCCTCTTTTTATTTCCCCTAAAAAGACTAATCTCCCGGTAATCCATATGGGATCAATACTTAATTTTACAGGAAAATGTCTTTTTATTTCTTCCCCTGTAATCATCGAACCTATCTGTTTTAAACTTCCTATCTCTCTAGGTAAGAAAACATGAGGATGAGCGATAAGAGTAGGTATTTGATAATTTATATTTTCTACACTAGCTTCGGTAAAAAGTTTTATTAATTCCATCAACCCCCAGGTATGGTCCAGGTGACCGTGAGAGAGCACTAAAAAATCCAAATCCCAAAAACGCATATTCATTTTATAGGCATTTCTGATAAATATATCCGAATATCCTACATCAAACAATATTTTATGTTTTTCATCTTCAATTAAAAATGATAAACCCGGTTCAGCAAAGAAATACCGATCTATTAAAGTATTGTTATCTACTAAAATAGTTAATTTCATTCTTCTATCCTCTTTTATATTAACATTTTAAGTAAGATAAAATATTTCGCCTATAGATTCACTAAATCCAAGGCGACTTCCACCATCTGGTTAAAGGTCTTCTGTCGTTCTTTTGAACTGGTTTCTTCATGGGTAATCAGGCTGTCTGAAACAGTTAAAATAGATAATGCTTTTACTTTAAACTTTGAAGCTAAAGTATACAACGCGGCTGTTTCCATTTCCACCGCCAGTAATCCATAATTTGCCCAGTGTTTCCAGGAATCAGGATTATCGTTGTAAAAAGTATCGGTTGTTAATACGCTACCCATTTTTATTTTAATATCTTTTGCCAAAGCAATATCATAAGCATTTTTCAATAATGTGAAATTAGCGGTAGGAGCATAATCTAAACCTTTAAAGCGTATTTTATTGATACTTGAATCAGTTGAGGCACTTATAGCTAGAATGACATCTCTTATCTTTACATTAGATTGCATGGAACCACAACTGCCGATTCTAATCAGATTCTTAACTTTATAACTGGAAATAAGTTCATTAACATATATTGAAATAGATGGAACTCCCATACCTGTTCCCTGAACTGAAACTCTTTTTTTCTTGTAAAAACCAGTATAACCATACATGCCTCTAACCTTATTATAACAAAAAATATCTTCGAGAAAATTCTCTGCAATATATTTTGCCCTTAAGGGATCACCGGGAAGCAAAATAGTTTCGGCAATATCTCCTTCTTTTGCTTCAATGTGAATGCTCATTATTATCTTTCCTCCTTTTGGGTAATTATAACAAATTTAAAAAATTAATTGCTTATTTATTATAACAATCCCATAAAACTATGTAAAATTTTCATAAATATTTTTAATTATCTAATTAAATTTTCACTCATGAAATAAAAACCCAAAATTAAAAAATAATCTTTTGCGCAACAGCAAAAAAAAGTAGTGAATTTAGAAAAATTATATCATAATTTAGCCAGTCTTTATATATAGCTTCACTTATTAAGTTTAACATAACAGATTAGTTTGAACTATAAATATCTTAAAAATGAAAAAGTATAGTTATCAGAATTAATTGGGGATAAATGTTAAACAAACAAGAAAGATGGTTGATAAAGAAAAAAGATAAAATAATAAATAATTTCAAAGATAAAACTGGCGGAGAGAGAGGGATTCGAACCCTCGGAGCAGGTCTCAACCCGCTCAATTGCTTAGCAGGCAACCACCTTCGGCCACTCGGTCATCTCTCCGTTTAAAAGTATAGCATAATAATATTTTTCAAGCAATATAGCTTATTAAAAAATATTCTTATTTTGTCAATTTCTTAAAATTATATACCCAAATATCATGCTATTCGTTTCCCGACAAATTTATAGGTTCATAAAATCAGAATTTACATATATCCTAAATCATAATAGAAAAACATTTTCTTTTTCTCTATTGAAGTTTATTTAAATTTATTCTAAATTTTTTATTTTATTATTTTTAAAATTAAAACCGAATCCATTGAGCTTGCTATAAACTTTAAAATATACTAAAATATGCTAAAATAAAAATTAATATCTTTTCAAAAAAAGGAGAAATACTGAAAGTGAAACCATGTAAATATGATGTTATTGTTGTAGGAGGAGGTCATGCAGGTTGTGAAGCTGCCTTAGCTGCATCCAGACTGGACGCTAAAACTCTGCTTATAACTTCAAATATTGATAATATTGCCTTAATGCCTTGTAATCCTGCTATAGGCGGACCAGGGAAAGGACATGTTGCTCGCGAAATCGACGCATTGGGTGGAGAGATGGCAAAAAATGCAGATAAAACAACGATTCATCTTAGAATGCTAAATACCAGCAAAGGTCCTGCTATGTGGGCACTTCGCGCTCAAATAGACAAAAAAGCATATTCTCAGGAAATGATACATACTATTCAAACTCAGAAAAACTTAGATTTAATCCAGGAAATGGTAACCGAATTATTAATCTCTAATAACGAAATAAAGGGAGTAAAGGTAAAAAGCAATTTTTGCTTTTACTCACCTAGCGTCATCCTCGCTATGGGAACATTTTTAAACGGATTAATTTATATTGGGGAAACTGTCTACTCTGCAGGAAGAGCAGGTGAATTAGCTTCTATTAGCCTGGGAGAATATTTAAAAAAAATCGGATTCAAAATGGGAAGATTAAATACCTCTACTCCACCAAGGGTTGAAAGAAGAACGATTGATTATTCCGTGACAGAAGAACAAAAAAGTACTAAAATTCCATTAGCTTTTTCTTTTGAAGAAAAAGGAGATGTTTACAAAGATTTTTCTGTACATATAACCAGAACTAATCAGAAAACTCATCAAATCATTCAGAACAATATAAATCGAATTCCCCTATCCAATGGGACCATACAGAGTACAGCTATCAGGTATTGTCCTTCTATTGAAGATAAGATCATTAAATTTCCGGAAAAAGAATCTCATTTAATCTTTTTAGAACCCGAGGGTTATCATACTGAAGAAATTTACTTGCAAGGTTTTTTTACAAGCCTTCCCGCTGATGCTCAACTGGATGCCCTTCATTCAATTGAAGGTTTGGAGAAATGCAAAATTACCAGATATGGCTATGCCATTGAATATGATATTATCTACCCGAATCAATTAAAATATTCTCTGGAAACAAAAATGATTAAAGGTCTATTTTTAGCCGGACAAATCAATGGAACTTCCGGATATGAGGAAGCAGCTGAGCAAGGACTATTAGCTGGAATAAATGCTGTTCACCTGCTCTCTAAAAAAGAACCATTTGTTTTAGACCGATCAGAAGCATATATTGCGGTAGAAATAGATGATTTAGTCACGAAAAGCGTAACAGAACCTTATCGATTAAGAACCGGATTGGCTGAATATAGATTGCTTTTAAGACAAGATAACGCTGACTTAAGGCTTACTCCTTATGGATATAAAATCGGTTTAATTTCAGAAAAAAGATATGAAAAATTTTTAGAAAAAAAATCTCTAATTGAAAAAGAAAAAGAAAGACTAAAAAAAGTTATTATTTATCCAACTAAAGAAGTAAGTAAATTACTTGATAAATTACAGACTGCTCCTCTTTCTAAGGTAACAAACCTAACTACCTTGCTTACCAGACCAGAATTAACTTATAACCGAACTACTTCTATCGATCCTAATCGAGTAAAACTCCCCACTGAAGTTATCGAGCAGGTAGAAATTCAAATAAAATATGCTGGATATATTAAGCGCCAAAATACCCAGGTAAAAAGATATAAAAAATTAGAAAATTATAAGATACCTAAAGATATTGATTACTTTAAAATTCACGGAATTTCCCATGAAGGCCGAGAAAGATTTTCTGAAATTCAACCTCTTTCTTTGGGTCAAGCCAAAAGAATCCCTGGAATTACTCCAGCTGATATTACTGCTTTAATGATAAATATTGAAAAAATGAAGAGAATGAAAAAATAGGATAGGTAAGATTCTTATCCTATTTTACAATGAATAATATGTAGCAAGTAATGAGTTAATATTTATAAGCTTATAACACCCGGAATACGCAGAGGTGTATTATCCTAAGCCATCGTAACGAAATAAAACTAAATACTAATGACTGTTTATTCTTTACTAATTTAATTGGCGAATTCCTTAATTGTATTTTACTTACACTTGTAGCCCGCAACAATACGCTATCCGCTATACACTAAATTCATTGGTGCATTAGCGAATTAGTCCACTAGCTAATTTTAACGCTCCCTTTTACCTCTGTCGGATAGATTAACATATCAGATACCGAACATTTTTCTTTTACTAATTTATGAAGTTGCAGGACCTTTTCTTCCGGAGCGTTTGTTTTTATTTTCACCTCATATCTAATCTGTTTGAACCCACTCCTCTCTCTACCTTCCTTATCTGTCCAACCACCACGAACCGTATCCCCTTCCAGATCAATTATTAAATCCTCTATTTCTATTCCAAATTTTCTTGCATATGCTCGATAAGTTACTGCCACGCATCCCCCTACAGCAGTCAATATCATTTCAACCGGGTTGGGAGCAGTGTTAGTACCTTTTAATTCCAAAGGTTCATCTATGCCAACTTTAAATTTTCTTACTTCGGTCTCGGTTTTAAAACCTTCTATCCATTTGGTTTGGGCTTTATAAGTTCGAATTTTCATCTTTTTCTCCTCACTTTTAATATGTATCAGGGTGTAAACAATACACCCTGATACATATTTACTCATTACGGGCAGACACAAGGTCTGTCACTACATTTTTTTAATTTCTATCTTATGTGATACTCTATACATAACAAGATATATTAATGACTAATATATTTTATATTTTCCTTACACTTATTACTCACACCCATACGTTAAACGCTGTACGATAGATTTATTCATCAACTAACCTACTAAATCAACTGGTAAATATTGTAACCGGATAACCGTGTAGCCAATATAATTGGGGAATTGATGAATTTTAAAGTTTTAAGTTTTGAATGATGGTTTTTTGCTTTAACTTTTAGTTTAATTCATATAAGTATTTTGCTAATTCAAAACTATACACTAAACACTACCCGCTATAAGCTAATTCTATACTAACAACTATTCACTAAGAACTAATTTTTCTGCTGCCATCAAAGTATTCTTCATCAACATGACATTTGTTACAGGTCCCACCCCTCCTGGTACCGGGGTTATAGCGGAGACTTTTTCCATAACTTCATCATACGCAACGTCTCCGGTTAATTTTCCATCCACCTCATTTGTTCCTACATCTATAATTACTGCTCCTTCTTTTACCATGTCTTTATGAATTATTTCTGCTCTACCCACTGCAGCGATAAGAATATCTGCTTGCCGGGTAAAATCCGCTAAATTTTTCGTGCGTGAATGACAAATCGTAATCGTGGCGTTAGCATATTTTTCCTTCTGTAACAAAATTAGCGCCAAAGGTTTGCCAACAATATTGCTCCGTCCAACGATAACCGTATGTTTCCCTTCGGCAATAATATTTTCTCTTTTCATTATTTCATACACTGCATAAGGGGTGCATGGAAAAAACTCTGGATTTGCTAAAGCAAGTTTTCCCATATTAATAGGATTAAAACAGTCCACGTCCTTAATTGGATTAACAGACTCTTGAATCTTTTCCTGATTTATATGTTTTGGCAAGGGCAATTGAACAATAATTCCACTCACACTTACATCTTTATTTAAACTATCAATTATTCCTAATAATTCTTCTTCGCTGATTTCAGCAGATAAGTTGTGTTTTTCAAAATGGATAGAAACTTTTTCGCATGTTTTTGCCATCATTCTTACATAGAACAAGGAAGCAGGATCATCTCCTACAATAATTACTGATAATTTTGGATATATTTTATTCTTTTGATAAAATTTTTCAACATTTTCTTTTAATTGTTCATTGATTTCTTTAGCTATTTTTCTCCCATTTATAATTTTATTCACAATGAATGTTTCTCCTTTTTTTAATTTAAATATAATTTGTCAAATCGATAAACGGATAACCATATCTTTAAACCTATGCACGTTTATAACATATTATTTAAGTATTATCATATTAATGATATTTCCTTGGTTGTGTTATAAAAAAACCTATGATCACTCATAGGCTTGTTATAAATTATCTTATATTAAAACAATGATTTTATTTTCCTTTTTTTCTTCCTTTACTTATCGTTTCTTTAATTAAATATTTCGCTTTATTCTTTTCCATATCACATGCAACGCCAATTTCGGCAACTAACATTTTCTTTGCTCTTTCATATAAACCTCTTTCCGTGGAAGATAGTTTTTCCAAATTGCTCCGATGAACATAATTTCGAACTACCTGTGCAACTTTTAAAATATCTCCGCTATCAACCAGCTCGGCTTGAGATTTTATCCTTTGCTTGTAGTTTTCACCCATATCCTCATCTATTTTTGTGCTTAAAATTTTTAATATTTCCGGCATTGCATCGGGTTGAATAATATACCTTAATCCTATTTCCTCCGCTTTATTAACCGGAATCATCAAAATCATTTCATTTACTTTTAATTCAAGAACATAGTATTCCTCTTTTCTTCCTAAAACTTTTTTTTCTTCTATCTCTTTTATATTACCCACTCCAAAAGCAGGATGAGACACCTTGTCTCCTATTTTGAACATCTTCTCAGGATTAGCTGGATTCATTTTTATTTCCCCTCATTATAATCAATAGAAAAATCAAAAAGCATTTTTTATTTTGTTTATTTTTTTTATCAATTTATTTTGTTTATTTTATCATTTTTTGTTAAAAAAGTCAAAATCTAACC
>CAZMLS010000026.1:0-18687 GCA_964567215.1 uncultured Atribacterota bacterium
GGTAAATTGGTAAATCGGTAAATTGATTCTGAGATAAATAAAAAGGACAAAGTAATTTTATTTTACGCGAAATAAAGGGAGGTAAAATGCTATATGCAAAAAATAAGAATTCGCTTGCAAGCATATGATCATAGAATATTAGACAATTCAAGTTCAAAAATAATTGATACAGTAAAAAGAATCGGTGGAAAATTTTCAGGTCCTGTTCCATTACCCACGGAAATTAACAAATATTGTGTGTTGCGATCACCTCATGTTGATAAAAAATCGAGGGAACAATTCGAAATGAGAACTCATAAGAGAATGATAGACATTATAGAACCTTCGAATAAGACCATTGAAGCTTTAATGCATCTTGATTTACCATCAGGAGTAGATATTGAAATAAAGACATTGGAATAGGGAATAAGCAATTATACTAAATAAGTTTTTGTTTATATTTTAAAAAGTTTGAGAAAAATTAATCATTATTGGTTATTAGTTAATTTGTCAGGAAATATTAATTTCACTGTATTTTAATAAATTATGATAAAAAATGATTTTTTGCATACAAATAGGATTAATTAGTTAAAATATTATAACATTATATAAGACTCGGAGGTGAAAAAAATAAATGGCTGAAGGAATCTTGGGAGAAAAAGTCGGAATGACCAAAGTATTTACTGATAAAGGTGAATCAGTTCCGGTAACAGTAATCATAGCTGGTCCATGCAGGGTAATACAAAAAAAAGATATTGAAAAAGACGGGTATAATGCAATCCAATTAGGATTTAAAAGTATGAAGAAAAACAAAGCTTTAAAACCTATTATTGGACATTATAGCAAATCTACAATAGATCCCTTAAAATATTTAAGAGAATTTAAAATTAATGATCCGAAAAAATATACACTTGGTCAAGAAATAAAAGTAGATATTTTTAAACAAGGTGAAAAGGTAACCATTATTGGAATATCAAAAGGAAAAGGATTTGCAGGAGGCATTAAGAGGCATAATTTTTCCGGAGGACCAAAAACTCATGGTCAAAAGGAATATTTCAGATCTGTAGGTTCGATCGGAGCAACAGATGCAGCCAGGGTATTCAAAGGTCAAAAATTACCTGGTCATATGGGGACAGACAGGGTGAATATAAAAAACCTGGAAGTTGTGAAAATTGATACCGAGCGAAATTTACTTTTAGTGAAAGGTTCGGTTCCCGGCGCAAAAGGGGAAATGCTCATTATTAATAAAGGAAAATAACGTAAAGGTATATTTATCAGGGAAGGAGGATTGAATATGATCGATCTATTATTGCATAATGTAAAAGGAGAAGAAATTGGAGAAGTTTCCCTTAAAGATGCAATTTTTAATGCAAAAATAAATAAATATTTAGTTCATCAAGTGGTTAAGCGTCATTTGGCGAATAAAAGAAGAGGTACAGCATCAACAAAAAATAGAAGTGATGTAAGTGGCGGAGGAGCCAAACCCTGGAAACAAAAAGGAACAGGTAGAGCAAGAGCAGGAACTAATCGTTCACCTATCTGGGTAGGTGGAGGAACTGTTTTTGGACCTACTCCAAGGGACTATTCTTACTCTTTGCCTCAGAAAATGAAAATAGCATCTTTGAAATCAGTACTATCTAATAAAATAAAAAATAATGAAATTATTGTTTTAGACAAACTTACTCTTGAAAAAAAGAAAACAAAAAACATGGTCGAAATTTTAACGAACCTTAAGGCTAGTAAAAAGCCATTAATTATTTTAGAGAAGGAAGATAACGACATAAAACGAGTGGTAAATAATATTCAAGGAGCTATGGTATTACCGGTTTCCAAGATAAACACCTATGATCTTATCAATCAAAAGATTATTGTAATTACAGAAAATGCTTTAAAAAAAATTGAGGAGGTGTTGGTTTAATGCCTTCAAGTAATGATATCATTTTAAATCCGATAATATCTGAAAAGAGCGTTAGATTAAAAGAGCAAAACAAGTACACATTTAAGGTTGATTTGAATGCAAATAGTTCTGAAATTAGTAAGGCGGTTGAAGATAAATTCAAAACAAAAGTAGCAAAGGTAAATGTAATAAAGATGCCAGCTAAAAAAAAGAGTTTAGGAAAATATTCCGGAAAAACCGCACGTTGGAAAAAAGCAATCGTTACGCTGGAAAAAGGCGAGAAAATTAAAGAATTAGAAAATATTTAGGGTGATGATATACTCTAAAGAAAGGTGTGGAAAAAATGGCAGAGATTAAAAAATACAAACCAACTTCTCCAGGAAGAAGGTTTATGACCATTTCCACTTTTGAGGAAATTACTACCGATAAACCGGAAAAATCTTTAACCGTAGGGTTAAGAAAAAAAGGTGGCAGAAATAATGAAGGTAGACTTACCGTAAGACATAAAGGTGGAGGAAATAAGAGAAAATATAGGATTATTGATTTTAAGAGGAATAAAAAAGAAGTTCCGGCTAAAGTCGCAAGTATAGAGTATGATCCCAATAGATCTGCAAGAATTGCACTTTTAAAGTATTTCGATGGAGAAAAAAGGTATATCATATGTCCTGTGAATTTAAAAGTCGGAGATATTATAGTATCGGGAGAAAAGGCAGACATCAAAGTAGGAAACTCAAAAAAATTGAAAGAAATACCTACAGGTACTTTAATCCATAATATTGAATTAAAACCTAAACAGGGTGCAAAAATGGTTCGTTCAGCTGGTTCTACAGCTCAACTCATGGCAAAAGAAGGAAAATATGCCCATATCAGACTACCTTCCAGTGAAGTAAGATTGGTAAATTTAGAATGTATGGCAACAATCGGACAGGTAGGAAATGTAATTCATGGAAACTTATCACATGGTAAAGCCGGTAAAAGTAGGTGGTTGGGTATTAGACCAACGGTTAGAGGTGTTGCCATGAATCCAGTCGATCATCCCATGGGTGGAGGAGAAGGAAAAAGCTCAGGTGGTAGGCATCCTGTTTCACCAACAGGAGTACCTGCAAAAGGATACCGAACCAGAAAAAAGAGCAAACTTTCTGATAAATATATTGTTAAAAGAAGAACAATTAAAAAATAGTTAATAAGGGAGGCAGTTTTTTCAAATGACTAGATCTTTTAAAAAAGGACCTTATATTAATGAAAAATTATTAAAGAAAGTAAGAGAACTAAACAAGAAAAGAAAAAAAACCATTATCAAGACCTGGTCTAGAAATTCGACCATTTTTCCAATAATGGTCGGTCATACAATTGCAGTGCATAATGGGAGAAGACATATTCCAGTGTACATTACTGAAAATATGGTGGGTCATAAATTAGGAGAATTTTCTCCGACAAGAATGTTTAAAGGACACGGTTCGCATTCCGAGAGATCCACAACCTTGAAATAAAAATCAAGAAGGATGTTCATTTTAAGATATTGATAGCAAACTGAAATATTTTAATATATCAATATTAATAAATGAAAATATTAACTTAAAAAATGGATAGGAAATAATTATAAGATAATTAGGAGGAAAATAATGAGTGTAAAGGCGGTAGGAAAATATTTACCTATATCTGCTCGAAAAGGAAGACAAGCTGTAGACATAATTCGAGGGAAAGACGCAGGTGAAGCACTTTTAGCCTTGAAATTTCTTCCTAACCGTTCAGCTAAAATGGTACACAATGTATTGAAATCAGCAGTTTATAATGCACAGAATAATAACGATCAAAATGTTGAAGAGTTATATATATCTGAAGCCTTTGTAGACGAAGGACCGACCCAAAAAAGATTTAGACCAAGAGCTATGGGAAGAGCTTCCAAGATTTTAAAAAGAACATGTCATATTACCATTATAGTTGATAATAAAGGGGAGGGGAGATAATTGGGACAAAAAGTACATCCAAAAGGACTAAGAATTGGTATTATTAAAACCTGGGATGGTAAATGGTTCTCAAAGAAAAATTATGCTGATAATATTTACCAGGATTATCAAATTAGAGATTTTTTAAGAGGACACCTGAAGCATGCGGGAATATCTACCATTGAAATTGAACGAATTGCAGATAGGGTACGAATTGGCATTCATTGTGCAAGACCCGGAATCGTGATAGGTAGGAAAGGTGCGGAAGTAGCTAATTTAAAAAATAAACTATTGAAAATCGTAAAAGGTGATTTACAAATTAAAATCATTGAAGTAAAAACTCCCGAATTAGATGCTCAATTAGTTGCAGCAAATATTGCTGAGCAATTAGAGAGAAAAGGTTCAACAAAAAGAGCCATGAGACAGGCCGCTAATCGTTCAATAAGAGTAGGAGCAAAAGGAATAAAAATATCTTGTTCAGGAAGAATAAACGGAGCTGAAATTGCCAGAACGGAATGGCACTTGGAAGGAAGATTGCCTCTTCATACTTTAAGGGCAGATATCGATTATGGTTTTGCTGAATCTAATACAACTTATGGAATAATCGGTGTCACTGTCTGGATATTTAAAGGAGAAATTCTTCCAACAAAAAAGCAGAGTCAAAAGAAGATTGATCAGGATCCGGAAAATAAATTATCAGTAAAAGCTAATACTAATAATGGAAAAAAACCCGGGGAAGAGGTGCATAAAGATGTTACAACCAGCTAGAACAAAACATCGTAAAACGCATAGAGGAAAAATGAAAGGAACTGCAAATAAGGGAACTAATATCGCATTTGGTGAATATGGCTTACAAGCATTGGAATCTTATTGGATAACCAGTGCTCAAATTGAAGCAGCTAGAGTTGCTATTACTCATGCTATCAAAAGAGGTGGTAAAGTGTGGATCAGGATATTTCCTGATAAATCAGTTACTAAAAAACCTGCGGAAACCAGGATGGGAAAAGGCAAAGGCGCACCGGATCACTGGGTAGCTGTAGTAAAATCGGGTAGAGTGCTATTTGAATTAGGAGGAGTTGATGAAGCATTGGCCAAGAAAGCTATGAGACTAGCTAATCACAAACTTCCTATAAAAACAAGATTTCTTACCCGAAAAGAACAGGTGGTGGGATAAATGAAAACAATAGAATTAAGAGATTTGTCAGTTGAAGAGCTGCAAAAAAAATTAATAGATTTTAAGGATGAATTATTTAGTTTAAGGTTTCAAATGGTCACTGGACAACTAGGGAATCCAATGAGGCTAAAAGAAGTAAAACGTAATATTGCCAGAACAAAGACCATATTAAGAGAAATAGAATTACAAAAAAATGAAACTAAATAGAGAAAACAAAGGAGGGCTATATAGTGTCCGGGGGAAATATTAAAACCAAAATTGGAAGAGTTGTAAGTGATGGGATGGAAAAAAGTGTATCAGTTAAAGTTGAATACCTGGTCTCACATCCTCTTTACAAAAAAAGAATAAAAAAGTCATCTAAATTTATTGCTCATGATGAAAAAAATCTTTGTAATATTGGAGATAAAGTAAAAATTGCCGAAACTCGACCAATAAGCAAAAGAAAAAGATGGAGAGTAATCGAAATATTAGAAAAAGCTAAATAAGTTTAGAGAATATAAATTGTTAAAGAGAGAGGGTAGCTAAGATGATACAAATGCAAACTCGTTTATTTGTAGCAGATAATTCAGGTGCTAAAGAAATTCAATGCATTAAAGTTCTGGGTGGTTCTAAAAGGAGATATGCCAGAATAGGGGATATTATTGTTGCATCTGTAAAAGTAGCCGCAGTTGGGGGTACCTGTAAAAAAGGAGATGTGGTAAAGGCAGTTATTGTAAGAACAAAGAAGGAATTGGGTCGTTCGGACGGATCTTATATTAGATTTGACGATAATGCTGCCGTAGTTATTAATCCTCAGAACGAACCGGTAGGTACAAGAATTTTCGGTCCCGTTGCTCGTGAATTACGAAGTAAAAATTTCATGAAGATAATATCACTAGCTTCTGAAGTTGTATAAAATAAAGGGAGGAATAGTGATTTGGTAGAAAATAAAATGAATTTAAAAAAAGGTGATACCGTATTAGTAACAAGTGGAGAAGACAAGGGTAAGAAGGGTAAAATTGTTGGCATTTTTCCCAAAAAATTAGAAGTAATTGTTGAAGGTGTTAATTTTTTGAAAAAACACGTTAAACCGACTGAAAAAGTGCCTCAGGGTGGCATAGTAGACCAGGAAGGTACTATACACGTTTCTAATTTGAAATTAATTTGCAACAAATGTAATCAACCCATTACCGTTAAGAGAGAGAAGATTAAAGAGGGCAAAAGAGTTAGAGTGTGTAAAAATTGCGGCGAAATAATAGATAAAGTTTAGGAGGTCAAATCATGCCCCGGCTAAAAGATAAATATTTTAAACAAGTAGTACCGGAAATGATGAAAAAGTTTAAATACTCAAGTGTAATGGCAGTTCCCAGGTTAAAAAAAGTCATAATAAATATGGGATTGGGAAGTGCGATTAAAGATTCCAAAATTATGGATGAAGCAGTGAAAGAAATAACAGCTATAAGCGGACAGAAACCCATAATAACTAAAGCGAAAAAATCCATATCAAATTTTGAGTTAAGGAAAGACATGCCGGTAGGTTGTAAAGTTACTTTGCGAAGTGATCGGATGTATGAATTTTTAGATAAATTTATTAATGTTGCTATAGCAAGAATCCGGGATTTCAGAGGAGTTCCTTCAGATTCATTCGACGGAAGAGGAAATTATACAATCGGATTAAAAGAGCAATTGATTTTTCCGGAAATTGATTTTGACCAGGTGGACAATACTCTTGGAATGAATATTACCATAGTAACCAGTGCACTAAATGATGAAGAAGGTAAATCTCTTTTAAGATTAGTAGGGATGCCCTTTAAAAAATAAGAAATAAAACAAATTAAGTATTTGTAGTAAGAGAGTTTGACATTATTATAATTATAGATAATATGGCTAACTGATCTGCGAATTCATTGATTAATTGTAAAAAGGAGGAAATAGTGTGGCCAAAAAAGCCCTGGTAGAAAAGGCTGGTAAAGAACCAAAATATAAAGTAAGGAAATATTTTCGCTGTAATATCTGTGGAAGACCCAGAGGTTATTTAAGAAAATTTGGGATATGCAGGATTTGCTTCAGAAAACTGGCACATAAAGGTGAATTACCAGGAGTAACTAAGTCTAGCTGGTAAAACTTTATATAATAATATTAAAAGAAAATCGGAGTTTAAGAGAGGAGGATATTATATATGGGTGTTATAACAGACCCTATTGCAGATATGTTAACTAGAGTTAGGAATGCGAATAAAATGGGTCATAAATATTTATCTATTCCCGCGTCGAAATTAAAGTTAGAAATTACACGAATATTAAAAGACGAAGGTTTTGTTAGGGATTATAGATACAAAGAGGATGAAAAGCAAAATCAATTAATAATATATTTGAAATATTTAAAAAAAGAAAAAACGATTAATAATCTGAAAAGGATCAGTAAACCAGGCTTAAGGGTATATGCAAAGAAGGACGAGATTCCGGAAGTTTTAGGTGGTTTGGGAATTGTTATTTTATCAACTTCAAAAGGCATCATGACAGGTAAAAAAGCTTCACAAAGGCATCTTGGCGGAGAAGTTATCTGTTATGTCTGGTAATAGATTAATAAGATTATTGAATACTTTAAATAGGTTTAGATTAAAAGTATTATCTCGAGAATTGCGAATTAAGCCTCATATATCATGTACCGTAAATATTAATAAATTTTAAAGACAGCACGATGTGTGTTATACACAAAACACAATAAGACAAAGAGGAGGTTTGATATGTCCAGAATTGGAAAAACACCAATAATTATTCCTGAAGGAGTAAAAGTTGAAATTAATAAAAACAACATAAAAATTATTGGAAAAAAAGGAACTTTAGAGAGAGATATCCATTCAGAAATGAATATAAAATCAGATGGTAAAATGATAGTTGTTGCAAGACCGTCTGATAGTAAGATGCATAAATCACTTCATGGTTTAAGCCGTAGTTTAATTAATAACATGGTAATTGGTGTAACTAAAGGCTTTGAAAAGATCCTGGAAATTCATGGGGTGGGTTACAGGGCAATTATGGAAGATGGGAAAATGAATGTTCAAGTAGGTTATTCTCATCCAATTAAAATAGTACCACCTGAAGGCATCGAATTTGAAGTTGAGAAACAAAAGAAGATTACAATAAAAGGAATTGACAAACAACTTGTTGGGGAAACTGCTGCGAAAGTAAGAATTTTACGAAAACCGGAACCATATAAAGGAAAAGGAATAAGATATATTGACGAAGTGGTAAGAAGAAAAGTGGGTAAAACCGGTGCAAAGTAATTAATAAATATTTGTAAAATATTGCAAGAGAAAGGAGTGCTTATTTTGGCGGAAAATAATAGAAGAGTTGCAAGAACTAAAAGACATAAAAGAATACGTAAAATGTTATCTGGAAATAGCGAAAGACCTCGTTTATGTGTTTTTAGAAGCCTGAAAAATTTATATGTACAAGCAATTGATGACCAAAAAAGAATAACGTTGGTCTCGGCTTCTACTCTTAATCAGGAAATAAAAGAAAAATTAAAATATCGAGGAAACATTAAAGCTGCTGAATTACTCGGTACTATATTTGCAAAAAAACTCAAAGAAAAAGGGATTAAAAAAGTTGTTTTTGATAGAGGCGGATATCTATATCACGGAAGAGTAAAAACACTAGCTGAAAGCATTAGAAAAGAAAAAATCATTTTCTAAAATTAAGGTTTTAAGAGATTAAAAAAAATATAAATAAAGGTTAATTTGGCATGATTTTAAAAATAATAAACATTAAATTATTAATAATGAATAAAGAAATTTATCCAAATAAAAAATTTGGGAGGAGGTGGACAGGTGCAGAAAATTGACCCTGAAGGTTTAGAATTACAAGAAACAGTTATTTTTGTTAATAGAGTTAGTAAAGTTGTAAAAGGTGGAAGAAGATTCGGTTTTGCAGCAATGATAGTAGTAGGTGACGGACAGGGAATTGTAGGTACAGGTTATGGAAAGGCAAAAGATGTTTCTGAAGCTATTCGAAAAGGAGTAACTCAAGCAAAAAAGAATTTAATAAAGGTTAAAATAAAAAAAGGAACTATTCCATATACCATTTTAGGGCGTTACGGTGCCGCGTCGGTTTTCATGAAACCGGCATCACCTGGGACAGGTGTAATTGCAGGTGGTCCGGTCAGAGCTATATTGGAAGCTGCAGGATTTCAGAATATTCTAACCAAATCTTTAGGCAGCAGCAATAATTTAAATATTGCAAAAGCAACCATGAGCGGTCTCGTAAATATAAAAAATGCTAAAGATATTGCAAGATTAAGAGGGAAAAGTTTAGCTGAAATTTACGGAAAGCCGTTAAAGCCCAGGGAGGTATTAATAAATGAAAATAAATAATCTAAGTCCTGTTAAAAATTCGACTAAAAAAACTAAAAGAGTAGGAAGGGGTTGTGGATCTGGTCATGGAAAAACTTCCTGTAGAGGAGAAAATGGACAAAATTCCCGTTCAGGTGGTGGAGTAAAACCACATTTTGAAGGCGGCCAGATGCCTTTATACAGGAGAATTCCTAAGAGGGGATTCACTAATATATTTAAAAAAGATTTTAATGTTGTAAATTTGGAAAGGTTAAACATATTTAAAGATGGAGACATAGTGACTCCGAAAGAATTAACGGAAAGCGGGATTATTAAAAAAGCAAGAGATGGAGTAAAAATATTGGCAAAAGGAAAGTTGTTAAAAAAGTTAACCATCAAAGCAAATAAATTTAGTAAAAAGGCAGTAAAAGAGATAGAACTAATCGGTGGGAAGATTGAGGTGATATAATTGTTTGAAAAATTTCGCAATTTATTTAAAATTCCTGATTTGAGAAAGAGGATATATTTTACGCTTGCAATGATTGTTATCGTTAGATTGGGTAGTCATTTACCTTTACCTGGAGTTGATAAGGGAGCCTTGGCGAATATATTTGCCCAAGGGGGCATATTAGGTTTTATGGATCTCTTTGCCGGAGGAGCATTAAGTCGTTTTTCTATCTTTGCTTTAGGAATTATGCCTTATATTAGTGCATCCATTATTATCAATCTGTTAACTGCAGTTGTGCCCATGTTGGAACGGTGGGCTAAAGAAGGTGAAGAAGGTCGAAATAAAATGACTAAAGCTACACGTTATTTCACAGTGCTTTTAGCCATAATACAGGCTTTTGCAATTAGCTCATGGTTACAAAATATGGGTGTCTTAATGGTTTCAGGTATTATATTCCAATTTTTATTAATTATAACGCTTACTGCAGGGACATGTTTTTTAATGTGGCTAGGTGAACAGATTACTGATTTTGGAATTGGTAATGGTATTTCCATTATTATTTTTGTAGGAATCATTGCTAGAATGCCGTCTCAAATTATACAAACTATTAAATTATTGCAAATTGGAGAAATAAATATTATAGCCTTTGTAAGTTTGCTTCTTATTTCGGTAATAGTTGTAGGTGGCGTTATCGCAATTCAAAAAGGACAAAGAAGAATTCCTGTTCAATATGCGAAAAGAGTCATCGGACGTAAGATGTATGGCGGACAGGGTACTTTTATCCCTTTACGAGTTAATCAAGCCGGTGTTATTCCAATTATATTTGCATCAGCTCTATTGATGTTTCCTGCTACAATTGCGCAATTCTTTCAGAATTTGGCTTTTATGGGAGCTCTGTCAGAAGCATTATCACCCGGGAAACCTTTATATTTAATTTTATATTCAATTCTAATTATTGTATTTACTTTCTTTTATTCGGCAATTACCTTTAATCCCGCGAACATGGCGGATAATATGAAAAAATATGGCGGGTTTATTCCCGGCATAAGACCGGGGAAAAACACGACCGCTTACATAGATCATATAATGACCAGAGTTACTTTGAGTGGTGCAATATTTCTCGCTGTCATAGCAATCCTGCCAAATATATTAATAAAAGTTACTGGAATCACTACCTTTTATTTTGGAGGAACATCTTTGTTAATCATGGTCGGAGTTGCCCTAGAGACGGTGACCCAGATTGAGTCTCATATGTTAATGAGACATTATGAAGGTTTCATTAGAAAGTAATAAATTTTAATTAGAAAAAGAATATTTTTATGGATTCAATTTAGAAATAAAAGGTAAAAATATGAAAATAATATTGCTGGGGCCTCCCGGAAGTGGAAAAGGAACAGTTGCAAAAAAAATGCAGATAGAGTTGGGTATACCCGTTATTTCAACAGGCGTAATATTACGGGAAGCGATTGATGGGAATACCGAACTAGGCAAGAAGGTAAAATCCATTATGAGTAAAGGTGAATTAGTTCCTGATTATCTTATAATGAAAATTATTAGAGAGAGAGTAGAACAGAAAGACTGTAAAAACGGATATATCTTTGACGGTTTTCCAAGAAATATTGAGCAAGCCAGGTCTTTAGAAAAATTGAATATAGAACATTCCCAGCAGATCGATTATATCTTTTACTTTGAAATACCTTTTTCTGAAATAATTCAGAGGTTATCCAGTCGTAGAGTATGTAAAAAATGTAGCACTAATTACAATTTATTGTTTAAACCACCCAGGGAAAAAGACATATGTGATTTATGTGGAGGAGACTTGTATCAACGGGAAGATGATAAAGCAGAGACTGTAAAAAATAGACTGAAGGTTTACGAAAAACAAACTTTACCTTTGAAAAATTTCTATAAAGAAAAAGAAGTCTTAATAACAGTAGATGCGAATTCCAGTAAAAATGCTTTTTTGGAAATTCTCAAAAAACTGGAAGGAAAAAAAAGATAGGTTCATTTGAAATATCTCAAAAAAATTAAAGTTATTTATAATAATTATAAAACAACAAAAAGTCCTTTAAAAATGTTTTAATATCAAAAACTATAATGATCACTAAAATGAATTTAACCGTAAAATACAATTTTTAGAATACCAGATACCAGTATAAGATTAAGAAGAAGGTGTGGTTTTAACTATTAAATTTATAGTGGAAGTGGAAAATTATAAGACAAAATTGTATAGGGACGGATGGACCATTGAAATGGAAGATGGGAGTTAGTCAACAAATTTTAAGTATTTGATTGTGATACATAATCAAAGTAACGAGATTTTAACCCTAATTTATAATAAATAATTATAAAAAGTTGATGTAATATATTAAGCGGAGGAAGGATAAATGACAAAAGAAAAGTGCATAGAGATGCAAGGTAAAATTATTAAAGCATTACCTAATGCTACTTTTCGGGTTGAACTCGAGAATGGTTGTGAAATATTAGCTCATATTTCCGGAAAGATAAGAATGCATTTTATTAGAATTTTACCTGGAGATAAAGTAAAAGTTGAAATATCACAATACGATTTAACTCAAGGTAGAATTGTATATAGATTGTAATAAAAACAGTCCCAACTAATAATTAATTAATTGGTGAATTAGTTAGGTAAATAGAAAAGGGTTGCAAGATATAAGAGGTAAGTAGAGATGTAAGATCTTAAAAAGCTATCTGTTATACCCTATACACTAAACTATTTTATGGAGGAAGTAGATAAATGAAGGTTAGATCATCGGTCAAAAAAATGTGTGAAAAATGTAAAATAATAAAAAGAAAAGGCAAGATAAGGGTAATTTGTGAAAATCCTAAACATAAGCAAAGACAAGGAAAATAATTTAAAAGGAGGAAGTGATAGACTATGGCGAGAATAGCGGGTGTGGATTTACCTAGGAATAAAAGAATAGAATATGCTTTAAAATATATTTTCGGAATTGGTCTTACCAGTGCGCAAAAGATATTAAAAGAGGCAGAAATTAATTTTGATACCCGGGCAAAAGATTTAACAGAGGATGAAATAAGCAAGATTAAAGAAATTATTGACAAGAATTATAAGGTAGAAGGTGAGCTTAGGAGTGAAGTGACTGCCTCTATAAAAAGACTTATGGATATAGGCTCTTACAAAGGCTTAAGACATAGAAGGGGTTTACCTGTAAATGGACAGAGAACCAAAACGAATGCAAGAACCAGAAAAGGTCCCAAGAGAACAGTTGGAGCCAAGAGGAAAAAGACTAAATAATATTTTATTCTAATAATAGAAAGGAGAACTTAATTGGCAAATAAGAAAAAGGTTAAAAAAACTAAAAAGAAGATAAAGAGAAATATACTCTCGGGCGTGGTACATATAAAGTCAACTTTTAATAATACTATTGTTAGCATTTCCGATAGAGAGGGAAATGTAATCGCCTGGGCAAGTGCAGGAAATATGGGATATAAGGGGAGCAAAAAAAGCACTTCTTTTGCAGCTCAAGTAACTGCAGAATCTGTAGCAAAAAAAGCAATGGAACAAGGAATGAAAGAAGTGGATGTACTTGTGAGAGGGCCTGGTTCGGGGAGAGAAACTGCTATCAGATCATTACAAGCAGTCGGGTTAAAAGTTAATATGATCAAAGATGTAACACCTATCCCCCATAATGGTTGCAGGCCTCCAAAACAGAGGAGAACTTAGCACCAATTTGTCTAAAAAAAAATAGATAACGAAAAATATAGAAAAAAATAGTAAAGATGACAGGAGGTTTTATAATATATGGCAAGATATACAGGTCCAGCATGTAAGCTATGCCGTAGAGAAGGAGTAAAACTTTTTTTAAAGGGAGAAAGGTGTTATACTGACAAATGCCCGATTGAAAAAGGAACTTCTCTCCCCGGTAAAAATGCAAAAAGTTTTCGAGCAAGAAAATTATCTACCTATGGCGTGCGATTAAGAGAAAAACAAAAATTAAGAAAATATTATGGATTGTTGGAAAAACAATTTAAGGGTTATTTTAAAAAGGCTGAAAAAAAAGTAGGTGTAACTGGAGAAAATTTACTGGAATTATTAGAAAGAAGACTGGATAATATTGTCTATCGATTTGGCTTAGCCAAATCAAGGGCTCAAGCCAGGCAGTTAGTACTCCATTCGCATATTTTAGTTAATGGTAAAAAGGTAAATATTCCTTCTTATCAGGTAAATATTGATGATACAATTGAAATTAAAGAAAAGAGCATGAATATTGAAGAGTTAAAAGAAATAAAAGAAGGTAAACTAGATGTTAATGTTGCTTCTTGGTTAGAATTTACTCCTGAGCAACTAAAAGGAAAGATTATAAAATTTCCTTCGAAAGAAGAATTGAATTTACCGGTAGAAGAAAATCTGGTAATCGAATATTATTCTCGTTAATAATTTAGGTTACTATACCTATAGAAGGGGAGTATTAAAAGGATGGATATTAACAATATAAAAATAAAAGTAGAAAATTTAACTGATAATTATGGTAAATTTATTATAGAGCCCTTAGAAAAGGGATTTGGGGTTACTTTAGGTAATTCTGTTAGAAGAGTGCTTTTATCTTCCATGATTGGAACAGCACCGACTGCTATTAGAATTGAAGGTATTACGCATGAATTTACCACTATTCCCGGTGTAAAAGAAGATATTGTCGAGATTATTTTAAATATTAAAGATTTGGTAATTAAAATGTATTCAGACGATGCACAAATATTAAAAATAAAAGCCAAAGGCAAAAAAGAGGTAAAAGCATCTGATATTACACCAAATATCAATGTGGAGATACTTAATCCCGATTTACACATTGCCACTCTAAATGAAGATGGCGCAATGAATATGGAAATTGTAGTTGAAAAAGGAATGGGCTACTGTCCCGCTGAAAAAAATAAAAAAGTGGATCAACCCGTAGATACGATTTTTATTGATTCATATTTTTCTCCCATTACAAAAGTGAGTTATAATGTAGAAAATGCCAGTTTAAGCCAGTTTTCTAATTTCGATAAATTAACTTTAGAGATATTCAGTAATGAAGGAATCTTGCCTGATGAAGCTCTGAGCAAATCAGCAAATATACTGATAAAGTATCTAAAATTGTTTACAAAATTCTCACCTGAAGAAGATGATTTATCTGAAGAATTTATATCAGAAGAGGAAAGAGAGAAGGTCGAAAAAGAGAAGATTTTAAATAAGAGCATCGAAGAGTTGGACTTTTCAGTTCGATCGTATAATTGCCTTAAAAAATCCAACATTAATACATTAAAAGATTTACTTGCATATTCCAATGAAGAGATTATAAAGATTAAAAATTTAGGTAAAAAATCTTTGGATGAAATTAAGGAAAAAATTGATAAATACGGATTTATTCTAGGGGAAAAACAGGAACGGGAGGATTATTAGAATGAGGCACAAAAAATTAAGAGGAAAACTTGGTCGAACAAGTAGTCATAGAAGTGCATTGTTGGCAAATTTAGCCATATCTCTTATAAATCATAAAAAAATAGAAACCACATATTCGAAGGCGAAAGAAGTGAGAAAATTTGTAGATAAATTAATAACCAAAGCAAAAAATAATGATCTACAGGCTCAAAGAGAAGTAAGAAAAGTCATAAAAAATAAAATTGCATCTAAGATATTATTTGACGAAATAAGCCCGAAATTTGTAGAAAGAAATGGTGGTTATACCAGAGTTGTCAAAACAGGGTTTCGCAAGGGGGACGCTGCTCCATTAGCCATTATAGAATTTACTGAATAAGAATTTATTAATTGTAAAAGGTTAAAAGGTTTGATAGGGTATGGGTATTCGCAATATTAAGCTTTTTAACCTTTTTATTTTGGAATATTGAATTTAACTAAAACACATATTAGTTAATTAGTTAATTAGTTAATTAGTTAAGAAAACAGAATAAAGAAAAGATAAAGAATGTTGCAAGTTTCGAGATGCGAGTAAAGAAAGAAAAGGAAAAGAAGAATTCGAGATAGCTAGAAAAGAAGAAGTCGGGAGTCAAAATAAAGAAAAGAATAAAGAATAGAAGCCAGAAGTCAATCGTATAATCGGCGAATTAGAGAATTGGCAAATTAGAAGATTAGTTAAACAGTTAAAGCTCAAAATTACATATTACTCATTATTGTATTTAATTCTGGTTCTTTGTTTTTTATTTTCTTTAACCAGGTAACCAGCTAACCAACTAACATGTATCAACTAATATATTTTTATAACTTAAGAATCTTAATATTATTACTTAATTGCTTGTTACTCATTACTATATTCTATTAACTACTAAATAATAAGCGGTGAAAACATTGATAAAAATAAAAAATTTAAGTCACGTATACACTTCACATAACGAAAACCCGGTAAAAGCTTTAAATAATATAGATATGGAAATAAATAATGGTGACTTTATTTCGATTATTGGATCGAATGGTTCCGGAAAATCTACTCTCGCCAGACACTTAAATTGTCTGCTTCTCCCGACAGATGGAGATATTTGGGTAGATGATATGAACACCAAAGATAAAGAGACCATGTGGAAAATTAGACAAAAAGTTGGAATGGTCTTTCAAAATCCGGATAATCAAATTGTTGCTACAACGGTAGAAGATGATATAGCTTTCGGTTTGGAAAATATCGGTATGGACGAAAAATTAATGGAAAAAAGAGTCGAGTGGGCACTTAAAATTGTAGAAATGGAAGATTATAAAAAAAGCGAACCACATCTACTTTCAGGAGGACAAAAACAAAGAGTAGCTATTGCCGGTGCTATTGCTATGAATTCTTCTTACCTTGTTTTAGATGAGCCTACTGCGATGCTTGACCCGAGTGGCAGAAACGAAGTGATGGATATTTTAAAAAAGTTAAATAAGAGGGAAAAAATTACCATTATTTTTATTACTCATCTAATGGAAGAAGCAGCAGAATCAAAAAGAATCGTTGTATTAGACAAAGGTAAAATTTTTTTGGAAGGCAAACCCGAAGAAGTATTTAAAAAAGCAGAACTATTAAAAAATATAAGACTGGATATTCCCCAGATAACAGAATTAGCAATCAAATTAAACAAGGAAGGTTTGAATATTCCTATCAATATTTTAAAAGTAGATAAGATGGTAGATGAACTATGCTTATACATTTAGAAGATATATGTTTTACTTATAGTCTAAATATGCCTTTTGAAACAGAAGTGCTAAAGGGTATTAATTTGGAGATAAAAAAAGGTGAATTTGTTGGATTGATAGGGCATACAGGATGCGGGAAAACTACTTTGATTCAACATTTAAACGGTTTAATAAAACCTACTTCAGGGAAAGTTTTTATCGAAGGACAGGATATAAATACTAAAGGAATCAATCTAAAAAAAATTAGACAAAAGGTAGGTTTAGTATTTCAATATCCGGAAAATCAATTATTCGAAGAAACAATATATAAAGAAATAGCATTTGGTCCTCAAAGATTAAATCTATCGGAAAAGGTAATCGATGATAGAGTTCGAGAAGCATTAAAAATGGTTAATTTGGATTATGATATTTATGCTGAACGCTCGCCTTTTTCACTTAGTGGCGGAGAAATGAGGAGAGTGGCATTGGCGAGTATCTTATCTATCAGGCCTAAAGTATTAGTTTTAGATGAACCTACGGCCAATCTTGACCCTCAAAGTAGAAATAGAATATTATCTGAAATAAAAGAAATTCATAAAAAATATGGGACTACGGTAATATTAGTTTCTCATAATATGGAAAAAATTGCAGAAATTGTAAAACGTCTTTTGGTTATGCATAAAGGAAAAATAATTATGGATGATTCGCCAGTAAATATATTTGAAAAGAAATCAAAGCAACTCATTAAAGTCGGATTAGGTCTTCCGCAAGTGACTAAATGCATGCATGAATTGAAATCGAAAGGTAAAGATGTGTTTACCGGAGTATTGACAGTTCAAGATGCCCGGAATGAAATTATGAGAAAAGTTAATAAAAATAAGAAAAAACAAATTGTATAAACGAGGTTTCTTTAAAATACTATTTATAAGTTAAAATATTAATCCCTTTACTTTAAATAAACTTGAATAATTTAAAATATTAAGGAAATGTAAATAATGAATATATTAAGAAATATAAGCTTTGGACAATATATTCCTCATGATTCTCTAGTTCACAATTTGGATCCCCGTATAAAAATATTGAGTTGCTTGACCGTTATTATTTGTTTATTTCTCGTTGATAATTTTTGGGGATATTTTATATTGGGTTCTTTAATAATGATTAGTATTATTTTTTCAAAAGTACATCCGAAATTTGTATTCAAAGGCTTGCGTCCGATCCTTTTCATTATCATATTTACATTAGTTATTCATTTATTTATGACAGAAGGCGAAGTTATTTACAAATTAGGTTTTTTAAAAATAACATCTGAAGGACTGATAAAAGGGTTATTTATAAGTTGCCGCTTACTAATATTAATTTTAACTACTTCCTTGCTTACACTGACAACTTCACCTATATCTTTAACAGATGGGACAGAAAAATTATTGTCTGCATTTAGATTTATGGGTATGCCCGCACACGAGATTGCCATGATGATGACCATAGCCTTAAGATTTATCCCTACTTTGTTAGAAGAAACGGAAAAAATAATGAAAGCTCAAATATCCAGAGGAGCAGATTTTGAGAGTGGTAATATTTTAAACCGAACGAAAAGTTTGATTCCTATATTGGTCCCTTTGTTTGTAAATGCCTTTAGACGTGCTGACGATTTAGCTATAGCCATGGAAGCAAAGTGTTACAGGGGCGGAAGAGGGAGAACACATTATAGAAAACTACAAATTAAAAAAAATGATATACTAATTTTTGCTTTTACAATAATCGTTGCAATTACAACAAGTTTAATATTTTAAAAAATATAGGATGCTCTAATT
>CAZMLS010000027.1:0-14696 GCA_964567215.1 uncultured Atribacterota bacterium
CCGGCATTATCCTTTACCAGTTCAATATTCGCCTTCAAACTCTTTCCGCCGGTTAATTCTTTTATCTTGTTCAATAAATAAGGGGTTAATTCCTTTCCTTTGATCCTCTCCTTCTCTGCTGCCCTAATTGCACTATCTATCATTTTATTCATATACTCCATCGAAAGAGCATGCTCCTCAGGAACGGGATTGGCAATAAGCAGACCGCCTCCTAATTCCAAATCCTCCATTGTCCCGATTATCTTCGCCGCTTCCACCTCATCATCCACCACATAATCAACCCTCAATCCGCTCTCCCGACAATAAAAAGCAGGCATTTCTTCGCTCCTAAATCCAATAACCGGGATTCCCATGGTCTCCAGGTATTCCCTGGTTAAAGGTAAATCAAGTATCGCTTTTGCTCCGCTACATACCACCGCCACCGGTGTACGCGCCAACTCCTGCAGATCTGCTGATATATCAAAAGTCTTCTCTGCTCCCCGATGCACTCCCCCTATTCCACCGGTTGCAAAAACTTTTATTCCAGCCCTCTCCGCTATCACCATCGTTGCTGCTACCGTAGTAGCTCCATTTAAACTTTTAGCTACTATCGCAGCCAGGTCTCTCCTGCTGGCTTTTAAAATATCCTTAGAAGTTGCCATAAATTCCAGCTCACCTTCCGTTAACCCTACTTTTATCTTTCCTCCGATAATTGAAATAGTCGCAGGTATAACTCCATATCCTCTTATAATCCTTTCCATTTCCCCTGCCACCTTCAAATTATCCGGATAAGGAAAACCATGAGATATTAAAGTTGACTCTAACGCTACTACCGGCCTACCATTTTCCAAAGCCTCTTTTACTTCATCTTTAAAATAAAGAAAATTCTTCCCGCTCATAATTAATCTATATTAACCTTCTTCCTTCTTTGTTATTTTATTACTTTACTACCTTCATTTGTTATTCATTATTTACTATTTATTATCTTCTTCTTTAATCCTGCTCTTCAACAAACCCTCTCTTAAATCTCTCCTTACTGTCTCTTTTGTGGAAACAGTCAAAGCTGCCGCCGCCAAACCAAATCTTACCGCCACTTCCATAGAATACCCCTTATAAATTCCATAAACCAGACCTGCCACCAGAGCATCTCCTGCCCCGGTTACATCTACTATCTCACTTCTGTAAGGCGTTATGAACTTATTACAATCTTCTTTTCTTTCTTTATTAGCTCCACCACCAGAGACATATACTCCTCTTTTTCCTAAAGTGACAATCACATTTTTAATCCCTTTACCTTTCAATTCCTCTGCTGCTTTCACTATATTTAAATCTAAACCCATATCCATATCCATATCTAAATCCTGGTTATTACTCATCTCCACCCCCAGGATTGATTTCAGCTCATTCTTACTAGGAGTAATATAATCAACGGTCCATTTTTCGCATCCATTTACTATCTTCCTTAATTTCTTAGCCTTCTCCATCGATACCGGCTCAATCAGAACAGGCACTTTAACTTTATTACATAAATCCACCACATATTCAATGCTCTCTTCCGGTATATTTGTATCCATCACCACTATCTTGCTCCCTTTAATTAAATAAGCCTTTGACCTCAGATACTCCAGCGAAATCTCCTCTAATATTTTCATATCCGAGACTGCTACTTCCATCTCTCCATTCTCATCTAATATTGCCAGATATATTCCGGTTGGGTGTTCTCCCGATATTATTATCTGCTCCATCTTAACTCCGGCTTTACCGGTCTCCTCCAAAATTCTTATCCCTTCTCCGTCATCTCCCACTGCACTCAACAGGGTAACCGGTACATTAAGCAAGGCCAGGGTATGAGCAATATTTCTACCCACTCCTCCCAGGCCAACATTTATCCTGCCCGGGTTGGAGGTATGCCTCTCCAGCACTTCACCAACAGGCCTGCCCCTCAAATCAATATTAGCTCCACCTATCACTACTACACCGCCAAATCTTCCTCTCCTGTTACTTAATCCCGGGAAACTTAAAATCTCTTCTCTTTTTCTGGTTATTACCATTTTACTGCCCCACTTTATTTTAAAACAGCTAACATTTTTTTAATTATACCACAAATTTTCCTCTTTCAACTCGAACACATCAAAAAGTAAATCAGGGGGAGCCTGGCACGAAAGTTTACATTTATGACAACTCTGGTGCCTGGCACAAAAGTTTACATAAAAAAATATGCCCCACAATTCATCTTTATATTTTCTTCTTAACCCACTCTCTTACATCCAGAAAAGGATATCTTTCAAAAATACCGAAATAAGGAAGGCTCCTTATCTTCAAGCTCGAGAAAACAGGGGTATAAATACCGCAAAGAAATTTTGTCAGGTTCAATGTAGAAAAATGCTTTCCCAAAACTCCGATAAATTCATTGGTAATCTCTTCAAAATCAAAAGCGCAAAAAGGAGTTAATTCTATTGTTTTTTGAATAGTCACCTTTTTCCCGATTTTGCAGAATGAACAATGGCCACAACGCTCTTTTTCAATATCTTCCCCGAAATATTCCGCAAGCCCCTTAGAGAGACAGGAATCACTTTCAAAAAATCTTATCATATGTTCTATTCTCTGAATCTCATGTTCTTCCCTGCTTTTAAACAAATTATATATTTTCTCAGTCATCCGCTCAGCATCGAAATCCCTGATCTTTATGCCGTAAACTTCAATGGCCTGTTTGGCCTGTAGTTCATCAATCCACCCCTTTTTTTCAAAATACTCCAGAGCAGTAATAATGCGTCTACGATCCGTATTATACCTGTTCATGACTCCCTGAATATCTACATAAGTCCATGTTTTCTTTTTATTGCACTGTTCAATAATTGCTGTGACAAACTGTTTTCTTTCCCCCTTAAAACTGTCAATGATATTTGCCGGCTGTTGTGTTGCTTGTTGCCCCTGGTAATTATATTTAAAGGAATATTCCTCAAAATAGGTAAATTTCGGTGTGATAATACCTTCCATATCAAGGTAAACAAGCAGTGTTTTTAAGGGAAGCAATCTGATATTAAGTTCATTCGAAAGAGCCGTTAGTTTAATTTCCCAGGTGAATCCAACATTATGTTTTATATTATAGATCAGCTTATAAATCGAATCTCTCTCCGGAGTGTCACCGTAAATGAAATTTTCCAAAATATTAACATTATCCCTGTTTGCCAGAACCTCACATAAAGATTTTTTTCCATCTCTTCCGGACCGCCCGATTTCCTGACTATAGCTTTCGATGCATTTTGGGAGATCATAATGAATTACTCTACGGACATTTTCTTTATCTATCCCCATTCCAAAGGCAATTGTGGCAACTATACAGTTTAACTCTCCGTTCATAAACCTATTCTGAATCAATTCCCGTTCTTCGTTTTTCATTCCCGCATGATAGGAATGTGCATTGACTCCATTTAAACAAAGTAATTCTGCAACTTTTTCGGCAGTTTTCCGTAATGTAACATAAACGATAGTAGGAGCGTCGGGGGACTTCTTGATTCTTTGAACTAATTTTTTGCCCTTTTCAACTTCTTTTATGGGAGTTATCTGTAAAAAAAGATTTTCACGGTAAAATCCGGTAATTACAACATTTTCACTGGGAATATTCAGCTTGTCGCACATATCATTAACGACCTGTTTAGTTGCGGTAGCAGTCAGTAAAAGCACTTGTTTTATTCCGAATTCTTTCTGATAAACAGGAAGCTTTAGATATTCAGGCCGAAAATTGTGCCCCCATTCGGAAATGCAATGAGCCTCATCAATAATCAATAGAGAGATATTCATTTTCCTAAGATGATAGCGAAACCGTTCATTTTTAAAACGCTCTACCGATATCATCAATATTTTTAATTGCCCGTTTTTTGCCTTTTCAAGAACTTCGTTGTATTCTCTTCTATCAAGAGTTGAATCCAGTCGAGCTGCAGAAATATTGTGCTCCACTAAAAAATCAAGCTGATCTTTCATCAGGGAAAGCAAGGGAGAGACCACCAGAGTTATTCCGGGCAGACACATTGCAGGCAATTGATAACATAAAGACTTACCTGCACCGGTAGGAAATATTGCTGCAGCAGATTGCCCCTTCATTATCTTCAAAATTACTTCTTTCTGCCCCTTTTTAAATGAAGTGAACCCGAAATATTTCTGTAATTGATTTTCCAATATAACGACTCCATTGTTTTGCTATTGTTAGTCTTGATTGTAAATTTACCCTATATCAGACTAATACCCTCAACCATAAATTTCTCTTAATTAATTATCAATAAGCATTTTGGCGATTATCAGCAGATATCATAAAGATTATTTTACTTTTATCATCAATCTCGTAAAAAAATCTATAGTTGCTTATTCTATAGCGCCAGGTATCCGGTTTATAATTTACGAGTTTTTTTATGTTTTTACCAAAATAGGGATTTTGTTTTAATTGAGGATATACATAGGTAAAAAGTTTTGTTTTTATTCTTTCCTGCTTTCCACTAAAATCTTGTTTGAGATCTTTTAGGAATTGGTTGGTTTCAAATATTTTAAACTTATTCAATAAGTTTTCCCTTCATTTCTTTAGCATCACGATGCCCGATTTTCAATTTTTCCATCAGGTTCTTATCTGATTTAATCTGGGCCATTTCAATGTGATCTACGTAATAAGACTCTTCTATATCTTTTATCACTCTGGCAGTGATAAAATTAGAAATAGGACGATGATCAATCCTGGCAGCAGCAGATATCCTTTTATATTCCTCTTCTGAGAGCCTTAATGTTATTACCTTAGCCATTTAAAACCTCCTTATTAACAATATTCTATAAGCTTCATTTGTATTCTAATATATTCTTTATCATTTGTCAAGCTAAATAAAACAAGGGAGCCTGGCACGAAAGTTTACATTTATGACAACTCTGGTGCCTGGCACAAAAGTTTACATAAAAAAATAGACAGGCGGAATGCCTGTCCTACGGGAGAAAGAAGGATATTCTATACTGTTTTCGCTTATATGCTAAATACTGCTTGTTAACTATAACTAAACAACTCCTCAATAATCTTTTTTTTATCAACCTTTAAGTAATTGGCGATATCATTTAATATATTATTTAAAGTTCCAATTTTAATGGGATTATGATCAGGAATAGTAATCTTATGTTCTTTATCTCTATATTTAGATATAAGTCTCATATGACTTGCTGATTGCCTAATAATTTTATACCCGTACTTCTCCATTATTTTTGATAATTTTCTACCAGAAATATCTCTTGGAATTTTAGGCACAAGCGAATTTCTCCTCCTTAATTATATGCAAATGGACAAAAATTGGCATTTCTTTTTTATCAAAATGACATTTTAAAGCATCTTTAATATTTTCTTTGAGTTCTTCTAAAGTATCTCCTTCTGTAAAAATAGAATATCCAAGAGCTTGGGCAGTATATCCTTTTTCCGGATCTTCTTCACCAACGAACATTATTTCTTTAAGTTTCATTCTTAAACCTCCTCTGCCATTTTCGTTAAATAATTTTTATATCTCTCCTACTTCTCGCTCAAAGATTCCTCAAATTTAAAATAAGCTAATTATTTTTTTAATATCTCTTTTTATTTATTATAACACATATTAAAAAATAAATACCATTTGCAAAAGGAAAATGAAAATAGACAGGCGGGACGCCCATCTTGCAGGGTTGTTGGAAATATAATTTTATTGCAAAAAAGGGCAGACACAAGGTTTACCCTTTGCGACTAAAACTATTTCTTACTAAATAAATTTTATACTAACACTTTTATTTAATATACGAGCAAGTTTAATCAATGTTTGCAGAGAATAACTTTTATTATGAATGTTCTCTAATCTAGATATTGTTTGCTGAGTAGTATTTAATCTTTTTGCTAATTCTTTTTGAGTTAACTTTTCCTTTTGTCTAATCTTAGATATCTGAATAGCCAAAGATGCATAAATTTCTTCTTCATCAAATACTTCGCGAAATTCTGAATCCTTTAATTCTTTTTTTAAATAATCTTTAAACTTTATCGTACCTTCCATAATTACATTAGCTTCCTTTATTTATTTTTAAAAAATCTTTCATTATTTGCTCTGCTCTTTCAATCTCTCCCTCAGGAATCCTATTAGTCTTTTTTAAAAAAACATGGGTAACAATAATTCTCTTACCAAAGAAAAAATACAAAAAACGATAATCGTTTGAACCAAAATTCACCCTGAGTTCTCTAATCTTACCTCTTATTATGTCTGCATAGGGCCTTGGTAAATTAGGCCCTTCATTTTCAAGCTTTTCTATCCATTTTACGATTTTTGCTCTAATTTTTACATTAACTCCATTTAAGAATTCAATTGTAAAACATCTTCCTTTCCTATTACTATAAAATTCTACTTCATACATATATTATTCCTTAATTCATAAAATACACTATTTTTAGTGTATTGTCAAATTTTATTCTTTAAACAAAACACTTTCCTTTTCTAATGCAAAAAAGGGCAGACACTAGGGCTACCCTTGCTTTTTATTTCCTTCTTTCTCTTTTCCTCACTATTTACTACATACTCGATACTATCTTATATTTTAATTTCTTTATTCTCTTTTTTTAACCAGCTAACCAGCTAACTGATTAACATTTCTTGAATTTACTCTCTTTTTTCTCTTTTCTAAATACTATATACTAAATACTAACGACTGTCTTTAAGCATTCCCCTATTCGGTTGATAACTCGGCACAACCTCTTGCAGTTTCCGCACCACTCCCTCGTTATCCATTTCCCTTGCCAGCACTTCCAGCTCTCTCACATCTTTCTCTAACTTTTCCCCGTTAACCTCTTCAATCTCAGCTATAAATATCTTTTCATGCCCACTATCTCCCAATACCCGGCTTCTCTCCTTCTCAGTCAATAATTCTTCAAACAACTTTTCTCCCGGCCTTAAACCAATAAACTCTATCTTGATATCTTCATCGGGTACTAAACCCGATAACTGAATCAAATTCCACGCCAAATCTACAATTTTCACCGGCTCTCCCATGTCCAGCACAAAAACGGCCTCTTTAATACCCAGCCCTCCGGCCTGTATTACCAATTGGCTTGCCTCTGAGATAGTCATAAAATATCTTTTTATTTCTTTATCGGTTACAGTAATAGGTCCACCCTCGGCAATTTGCTTCTTAAAAGTCGGAATTACGCTTCCATTACTTTCTAATACATTACCAAAACGGACTGCCACAAAATGAGTCTTACTCTTTTTCGCGTACATTTTTACTATCATTTCTGCTACCTGCTTGCTTGCCCCCATCACACTGGTAGGATTAATAGCCTTATCGGTAGATATCATTACAAAATTATTAACCCCGTACTTATCAGCTATTTCAACTAAATTCTTAGTCCCGATAATATTATTACTCACCGCCTCATCAGGATGATATTCCATAATGGGAACGTGTTTGTGAGCTGCCGCGTGAAAAACAACCTCCGGCCTGAAACTCTCAAATATATTCTCCATCTTTTCTCTATTCCTAATATCTGCCATCATAACCTCGAGCTTTAAATTGCCATACTCTTTTCTAATCTTTTTTTCTGTATAAAAAAGACCATTTTCATTATGGTCTAATATCATCAATTCCCCGGGATAAAATTGACACACCTGCATGCTTAATTCTTCACCAATGGAACCTGCTCCCCCGGTTACCATTATTCTCTTTCCTTTTATATATTCGGATATTTCCTCAATATTTAAATTAATAGGATCCCGATTTAATAAATCCTCAACCCCTACATTTCTAATCCGTGAAATATTTACCTTTTCATCAATCAATTCATACAGACCCGGCACGGTCTTTATTTTTACGTCCTTATTATTTATTTTGCTTATAATCCTTCTGACCTGGTCGCCCCTTGCTGAAGGAATGGCAATAATTACCACATCAACCTTTTCCCTCTTAATAATCCCATTAATATCATCAACTACACCCAATACCCTTTTATTGCGGATAATGCTTCCGACCTTATCGACATTATCATCAATAAAGCCAATCATCTGCCCTAAATCTTTTCTCTTTTCTATCTCCCGGCAAATAACATCTCCTGCATCTCCTGCACCTATAATTAATATCCTCTCCTCTTTTATCTTATAAGGATTTTTTCTTTCCCAATACAATCTCCAGACCAATCTACTTCCGGCAATTAAAGCAAGACTGATAAACCAGGTTAATGCCTTTACTGTCCAGGGAAAATATATTCCCTTTGCGATATTACAATACAATATGCAAACAACAACCGCACTCGTAACAATTCCGGTAATTAAAAAAAGATCATTAATAGATATATATCTCCAAACTCTACTGTACAATTTAAAAATGAAAGCAAATATGAGATACAAAATGCTAAGATATAAAAAAGCACTCCTGTATTTATAAAGATTCTCTCCCCAGTCCCTTCCAAACCTTAATACAAACGAAAGAGCAAAGGCAATATTTATAAAAAATAAATCCGCACAAATCCAAAACAATTTCCGAAAATATCCTTTCAATTTTCCTCTCCTGTTATCCTAAATAGGTTATCCAGTAAAATATTATTTAACCCTCGATCTCGTCAGTCTTCACAATTCTCTTAACTTATGTAAATTATAAAATCAATTCCATTATGCAGAAACTATTCATTTACTATATACGACACAACCCTCAATACTCCTTCTTTTTTTACAATGTTATTTTAATTTTCCCCCACATAAAATCTTTCTTATTAGGAGGAGCCCGGCACGAAAGCTTACATTTATGACAACTTTGGTGCCTGGCACAAAAGTTACCATAAATTTATCACCCGTTCGTTTCTCATTAAAAAACATATACTAAAATCGCTGCCACGCCAAACACTGCCTCTATCCCCATCAACACCAGTACCAGATTCCTCTCACTGATACCGCCACACACCTTCATAATCAACTGCCCAAGTCCCACAGGTCCGCTATCCGGGCAATACAGCTTCCCATCCCTGTATTCTCCAAAACTATAAGGAAATCGATTCTTTGCCTTAATAATAAAATCTACCACATACGGAATTATAATAACTCCACCGGCCATTTCAAAATTCCCAATAATCACTATACCTGCTATTACTGCTCCAATTGTCAGCGTCCCTACATCTCCTACTAAAACTTTTGCCGGAAACCAGTTAAAATATAATGTAGCAAAAAGCGCTCCTAACACAATAATCGATAATATAAATGCAGTAGTCTCCCCAATCAAAAAAGCAATAACTGCCAAAGATCCTACTGCCACCAAACCCATTCCTGCTTCCAAACCATTAAAACCAGCCAGCATATTAACCGCGTTTGCCGCACCGGTAATTCCCAAAGGTATTAATATCAAATGATAATAAATTCCAAAATCTACAAAACCAATAAATGGGACTTTCATTACAGTAAATCCTTCTTTAAGAGCTATTAATGGCAATGCCGCAAAAACAGGCATAAAAGCCTTTATTCCTTGTTTTATAGAAATCAAATCATCAAAAATGCCAATTAATGACACAATCATTACAGTAGAAAAGGCTGCCAAAATAGATGTTAAGCTGACCAGAGGAAAAAAATCAAAAAAAGTTTTTAACGAAATAAGCAATATAATTCCGGCACTAAACCCGGCTACTATTACTAAGCCACCCATTTCAGCTATTTCTTCCTGCTCTAAGCTATTTCTATTTCTCCCAACAATCCCTCCCTCTTTAAACCGTGGAATCATTATTAAAAATCCTGCAAAACTAACAAAAAATGAAACCATAAATATCAGTACCGTCATAGTTTTTCTCTTTTCTTCCTTCTTAAATTCTTACATTTCACTCAATAATACTCTCAATAATATAATATATCAGAACCCGATATTCAAGATAAAGATTCTAATGTTTCTTCAATCACTTTAATATATTTTTTCGTAGCAATTCTTCTATCAAAATTCTCTTCAAAATATTTTCGGCCGCCCATTCCTTCTTCATAGCATTTTTTTTGATTATTATAATAACTAATTATCTTTTCCGATAAATCCTTATAATCTCCAATCTTCACTACTTCGCCACATCTTCCCTTTCTTACAATTTCAGTTACTTCACTCTCTCTTCCCACCACGGCGATTACAGGTCTTCCGCTAGCTAATATCCCATATATTTTGCTCGGAACAACCATTCCTTCAAAACCCTCATCCAGAGTCACCAATGAAACATCTGCCATCCCCAAACTATAATTTAAGCCTTCCCTGGGCTGAAATGGAAAAAATAAAACATTATTTAGTCCCTTCTCTTTAACTTTCTTTTCAATATATTCCTTCTTTATTCCTTCTCCAATAAACACAAAACAAATATCTTTCCATCCCTGCATCTCCAAATCTTCAGCTGCAGAAATCACTGTATCAAATTCATGTAAATCACCGATATTTCCCGAATATAATACTATAAATTTTCCATCCAAGTCCCACTCCGCTTTAACTAAATTTCTTTCCTTTTCTTCTCCTATTACTCTTATTTTTTCACCATCCGCCCAGTTGTGTATGGTGATAACATGACCCGAATTCACCCCCTGCGTTCCCTGCAATATCTCTTTTTCTATCTTCCTTTTCATAAAATCACCGACGACTACTATTCTATCCATTTTTTTTATAATTAATTTAGAAAGATTTTTTAATAACTTTATAAAATACTTATTTTTTATTTTCCTTAATTCTACAACCAAATCAGGAAATAAATCCTGTACAATATAAATAGTTTTAACTCTTTTTAATACCTTTAATAATAATCCGTAAAAAGAAATAAAAGGAGGAGTAGATAAAACTATTACCAAATCAGGCTTCCTGCAAAATAATATTTGAATAAAAACTAAAAAATGAAAGGTAAGATAATTTAAAACCCTACCCGACATTTTATATTTATTAAATGTAGTATTCTTAAGACGAAGTATTTCTATTCCTTTATAATTTTCTTTTCCCGGTACCTTTTTGTTTTTATTTAAATCACTATTGGGGTTTCCGGTAATTACTTTTACTTTATATTCAGCTCCAACTAAATCTTCACATAAATCTAATAATAACTGCCCTGTTGCTGCTACCTCAGGATAAAAGTGTTGATTGATTACTAATATTTTATTATTCACTTAATTGCTTTCTTTCCTTCCCCTACTGTCAATATATTTCTTATACCACTCAACCGTCCTCTTCAACCCTTCCTCAAAATCCATTCCAGCCTTAAAGCCAAACTCCCGCTCAGCCTTACTCGTATCCAATTTTCTTCTGGGCTGCCCATCAGGCTTGCTGCTATCCCATCTAATCTTTCCTTTAAATCCACAAAATTTTGCAATCATTTCCGATAAATTTTTAATCGATATCTCTAAATCACTACCTAAATTTACCGGCTCGCTTTTATTGTATTTTTCACCAGCCAGTAATATCCCCTCTGCTGCATCTTCGACATATAAGAATCCTCTCGTTGGTTTACCTGTTCCCCAGCATACCACTTCCTCTTTCCTCCCTTCAGTTGCCTCAAAAAACCTCTTTATTAAAGCCGGAATAACATGGGAACTATTTGGATTAAAATTATCCCTTGGCCCATATAGATTTAAGGGAAGTAAAAATATAGAATTAAAACCATATTGTGTCCTATAAGCTTGAGACTGCACTAACATCATCTTCTTAGCCAGTCCGTAAGGAGCATTAGTCTCTTCCGGGTAACCATTCCACAAATCTTCCTCCCTAAAAGGAACCGGGGTAAATTTAGGATAGGCGCAGACGGTACCGATAGCAACAAACTTGTCCACTTTAAACTGGCGGGCGTATTCCATTAACATAGCACCCATTACCATATTATCATAGTAAAATTTACCCGGATTTTCCCGATTAGCACCAATTCCGCCCACTACCGCGGCTAAATGAATAATAATATCAGCCGGATAATCTTTGCATAATCGGATAACATTTTTCTCTTTAGTTAAATCATAATCTTTAACTAGGGGAACAAAAATATTCTTACATCCCTGCTCTTTCAACTTTTCTACCACATAAGAGCCTAAAAATCCTGCCCCACCGGTAACTATAACTCTCTTGTCTTCCCAAAAACTCATTTTCTATCTCCTATCCTTATATTTCTGTCACCCTTTCCTATATCGTAGGACAGGCGTCTCGTCTGTCTATTCTGTCATTGCAAACCTACTGAAATTGGGCGAATCAATCCCTTCTTGCATCTTCTATCTTGTATTCTGCATTTTTTTTTCTTTCTTCACTATATACTCAATACTCGATGCTATATACTATCTCTATCCCTCTGTAATATGATTCTCCGTCCAACTAATCCCTTTTGTCTTTAAAATCTTCTTCCCTTCGCCTGAAGAATCCAATCCTGCTAATTCCATATCACTATCTACCATTATTTTAACCAGCTCTTTAAAGTGTATCCTCGGACTCCAACCTAACTCTCTCTTCGCCTTAGAAGCATCAGCCAATAATAACTCCACTTCGGTAGGTCTAAAATACCGAGAATCTATTTCCACATACTCTTTATAATCTAACTTCACATAATTAAAGGCTTCTATTAGAAAATCTTCTACTGAATGAGTCTCCCCTGTCCCAATAACATAATCGCATGCTCTTTCCTGCTGCAACATCAACCACATGGCCTCTACATAATCAGGAGCATAACCCCAATCTCTCTTAGCCGCCAGATTACCAAGATACAATTTCTTCTGGTTACCGGCTACAATATTGGCAATCGCCCTGGTGATCTTTCTGGTTACAAATGTTTTACCTCTTCTCGGTGACTCATGATTGAATAGTATACCGTTGCAGGCAAAGATATTATAACCTTCCCGGTAATTATTAGCCATCCAATAAGAATAAATCTTGGCAGCTGCATAGGGACTTCGTGCCCTTAATGGGGTTTCTTCATTCTGAGGCGCCGTAGCATCACCAAACATCTCACTACTTGAGGCTTGATAAAACCTACATTTTATTCCACTTCTTCTTACTGCTTCCAATATCCGGGTAGTCCCTAATCCAGTGATATCCCCGGTATATTCCGGCATATCAAAACTGACTCTTACGTGGCTTTGTGCTCCCAGATGGTATATCTCATCAGGTTTTATATTATAGATAAGATTGGTCAACTGACTCGAATCGCTCAAATCCCCGTAATGCAGATGTAATTTTACCCCCCTCACATGAGGGTCTTTGTAAATATGATCTATCCTGTTAGTATTAAAGGTACTGGCCCGCCTAATGATACCATGAACTTCGTATCCTTTGGAAAGTAAAAACTCCGCCAGATAACTACCATCCTGACCGGTGATACCGGTAATCAATGCTTTTTTCATTGTTTCTTCTCCTTTAAAACTTCATTATAAAGTTCTATATAATTATCTGTAAACTGTTCGATGGAATAATTTTGCAATACCCGTTTTCTGCAACTTTCACTCAAACTTCTCCTCATCTCATCATTAGTTAATAATCTTTCCATTGTTTTCCCCAAAGCCTTAACATCTTTTGATTTAACCAGAAATCCACAACCTTCGATAACTTGCTCTGGAATTCCACCAACATCAAATCCCACCACAGGAATACCACAAGCCATTGCCTCTAAAACTGTGGTTGGAAAATTATCATCTAAAGATGATATGCAAAAAATATCTGCAAGATTATAAATATCGGAAATATTATTTTTACCCTCGATATAACCCATTTGTTTAATTTCAATATCTACATCTTTTAGTATATCATGATCTATTACTTTCCCTGCAGTAATCACCATCCAATTTTTTGCTCCAATATATTTTAATGACTCAAAAAAATATTTTATCCCTTTTCTTTCATCTTTTAAATCTGCTGCCAAACATAATATAATTTTTTTCTCAACAGGAATTCCATATTTTTTACGAATAGTACTCTTATTTTTAGGTTTAAAAAATTCAATATCTACTGCATTTGGAATAACCTTAACTTGATATTCCTTTAAATAAGATTCTTTTACTCTATCTGCTAACCATTGCGAAGGACAAACAATAACAGGTTTCCACCCTGAAGAAAAAGAATTCTTTTTTTTCTTCCACATAAAATTTGTAGAATCTATAAACGATTTTGGGTATAAAGATAAATCCGGACAATTTTCACACCCTGCTTTCCATTTCTCACAATCAAACCAATAAGCACAACGACCCGTTATAGGCCAACCATCATGCAAAGTCCAGATCACCGGGATATCTAATTTCCCTAAAAATTTAATAAAGTCCAAATTTAAATAATAACCATGAAGATTATGCAAATGAATTAAATCAAATTTTTCCCTATGAATATAATCTTCTAATCTTTTTGTAGAAAACCAGCTACCATAACCCTGCAGACCTGTAATTCGAGTTAAAAATCCTTGAAGATATATTTCAGGTAAAAAAGCAAATTTATAAACTGCCTCCTCTTTCGAATCCTCTCCTCTGCCATATGCAAAACAACAGACAATTTCATCCCTTTTATTTAGAGCTTTATACAAAGTAGATGCAATTTTTGCAGCCCCGCCCCTGCTGAGTTCTGTATTTATCATTAATATTTTCAAAATTGCCCTACCTTCAATTTTATAATTAAATATCACACTTCTTTAATAGCTTTTATAAATTCATCTGCAGATTTCTCAATACTAAATTCTCTACAAGCATGTTGACTAATTTCATCTCGTTTTTCACGAATATTTTTAATTTTACTTTTAG
>CAZMLS010000027.1:14706-18132 GCA_964567215.1 uncultured Atribacterota bacterium
CAATATCAACATCATCTGCATTAACAATTTCATCAACATCATCAGGTTCAAAAACCGCTCCATTCCATCCTTCTTTAATTAAATCATAACTCGCTCCGGCATATTTAGAACTTAATACATATAAGCCACTTGCCAAGGCTTCATTAACCACCAATCCCCAAACTTCTTCAAAAGATGGGAGAATAAAAATGTCTGCCAAAGCATAATATTTTGCTAATTTATCCTGCTGTTGAAATCCTTCGAAAAATACATTTTTAATATTTTTTTCCTTACAAAATATTTTCAAAACATTCTCTTCAGGACCACTACCAACAATTAAAAAACCAATTTCTTTGTCTCCTAAAATATCTAATGCCTTTAAGACTTGAATGATTCCCTTCCTTTTAATTAGTTGACCCATACATAATAATAAATATTTGGGATATTGCTTCCTCTCTCTAAGAAAATTATCTCCATTTCTATACTCTTCTACTCTGCTCCTAAAATAGTCCATGTCCACAGTATTGCTACCAATATATATTTTTCCACCTTCAGCACCAAAATATTCCAGGTATTCTTTTGCCTTTGTTCCATACGCAATATATTTATCTGCCCCTCTAATTATAATCTTTTTCAATCTACCCTTAATGCCTTCTACGCTTCCCACGCTTAATAAGGTGGTACTATTCCACAAAATATATTTCTTTTTAAATATTTTACAATAAAGAAACCCCTGCCAATAAGCTAAATCATCATAACCGGAAGTAATAATTACATCCGGTTTATATTTTAAAAGAGTTTTAAAAACCCCCCTATTTAAATGAATGGCAATCTCTTTCTTTTTTCCCCAAATAAACCAATGCCACCCGGATAATATCTGATAATCGAATTTGATCTCGTTTTTGACTAACTTCCACTCCCGGTTTTTTTCTCTTTCAGCAAGTGCAACAACCTTAAAATAAAAATTTCCTCTTTCCGAAATAGCATTAAAGAGTGGAATACGGTAAGGAGAAATAATATTAGTTAATAAAAGTACCTTCTTCTTATTTGTATTTTTCATTATTATTTCCTATTTTCTCAGTTTATCTTTAATCTTTATCCAAAAACATTTCTTCTTGATTTCTGCCCCAATCAATTAATGGCAAATTAACTATTAAACCCAAAAAAACAAATAAATCTTTATGCATATCAAGGCCAAAACTAAATTGTCTTTCTATAAAAAGTGAGATGCCAACTACTAAAATAATTAATCCCATAACTCTCGCTTGTTTATTAATTTTTAAAATATTTTTATTTAAAAATTGATATCCCTTTTGGCAAATTGCAAATAAAAAGCCAAAAAACACTATTAAACCCAATAAGCCATTTTCTACACCAATTTCTAAAAAAATATTATGCGGGTATCCCTTCCCTGGAAATCCACCTGTGCCTAATCCGAAGAAAGGCTTACTTTTAAATAATTGCCAGGCATCAGAATAAATCTTTGTTCTACCACTCAACCCGTTTGCACTTGCCATCGTTAATCGTCCGGCATTAGGAATTATTTTATTGACAATGGGATTCGTAAAAATTATATCAGAATATGATATCCAGATAAACATTAAAGACAATAAAATTATTGTTATAATTCCTACATTTTTCAACTTGATCTTTTCTTTAAATATTATTACAAAATAAAAAATCAATCCTATTATTACAGAAATTAATGGACCACGACTACCAACCAATAAAATACTATACAACAAAAGAATAATGGCTATCAAGCACAGCAACTTACCATACTTTCCTCTATTAAATATATTTTGCGTCATTCCGATTATAAAAATCATTAATCCAATCATAATCAATGTGCCTACTGGAATTGGGTTTGCATAAAGATAATTTACCCGCCCACCACCATAGTTTCCAAGTATAGCTTTTGATATCAATAGCAAACTAATCCCCAAAGCTGTAAAAGATACCGATATTAAAAATAGCTTTATTTGAGTACCTTTTACCAAAAAAAGCCTTGCTAGTAAATATGGAACAAATACAAGAATAATAAATCTAAGTGCTTTAATAATTCCCCAATTTCTATCTAACGAATAAATACATCCTATCATTAAAATCGCAACAAACAATATTATGAACTTGTCAGATAACTCTAATTTAAAATTTATATTAATCGCGCCTTTATCTCTTTTAATTAATTGTTTTAAAACAAATCCTGCTACCGTAACTACTAGTAAAATTGCCGTTAAATTAAAATACCCAAAATTTATCCCCCCTTTTATTACATAAGCATTTATAAATAAAGCAAAGGAAACTTCCGGATATTTTATTAAAAAATATAGAGCAATTATACTTACCGGAATTAGAATAAAATAATATTGATAAAATATATTAGCCATAATTTTCTATCCTTAGTCTGAAATACCTTCAGATAATCATACAGTAATGAATTATTTATCTTTGTTTGCGATCTTCTCTTACCGATATTTTTAATGCAAAATTTATAAATACAAATAGCTCTGCTAAAACGAAAGTATCATCTTCTTTAGGCGAAAGCTTGTTCCACAATCGTTCTAATCGATTCCATAAATACTTTTGTTGAAAATTGAGCACTTCTTTTTAAAAGATTTTTTCGTATATCTTTTTGAATTACTTCATTATTTAAAATATTAATAATCTTATAAACTGCATCTTCTGTATCCTCATAAATAAGTCTTCTATCTTGGACAATTTCCACCTGGCCTCCACTGTTGGGGACAAACGGAACACAACCTGCTTTAACCATTTCCGCTACGGCGATACCAAAATGCTCGTTCGGCATCCCGTGAATACCATACTTATGTTTTGCCACTAAATATGTGAGCTGTTTCCTGGAAAGCCGACCTTCCCAAAAGAGCCATTCATGGTTCTCTTCACATAACCGCTTTATTTTCTTAGCGTAAACTGGATCCGAACAACTTCCGATAATATGAAAATGAACCGGAAAGCCTTCTTGCCTAACTTTCTCAATAATTAATATCATATCTTCTACATGTTTTCCCGGTGATACTGTTCCCATACACACAAAACCTTCCTCGCATTCATCCCAGGGGATCTCGAGGAAGTCATCATTGACAGGAGGATAGACTGTAAGGGTATCAATATTGTAGGTTTCTTTGACCTGCTTGCCCATCCAGTTCGAATTTACCAGTGTAATGTTCCGTTTCATCCTCTCTTCTTGGTATCGACCTATCCACTTGGCAATCCTTCTGTAAGTCCATCTCGGCAATCCTTTTCGATACTGCCACCCTGGTGGTAGTTGACCTACTCGCCGTAACATTTGATCATTCCAGATAGGACAGTGTATATACTGAATGTCTGGTTCCCCAAGATCCATCTCACAGCGAGTGGCAATGGCCAGATCGAATTCTTTGCGATGAGCCTGGTAGTATCTCTCAGCTACGGCAATTTTTACCA
>CAZMLS010000028.1:0-4448 GCA_964567215.1 uncultured Atribacterota bacterium
AGATGAAATTAGAGTATGATTTGGTAATTATCGGAGGAGGCCCGGCCGGTTTGGCCGTTGCTCTGGAAGCAGAAAAAAATGGAGTAGAAAATATTTTGCTTTTAGAGAGAGATAAATATCTGGGAGGAATCCTTCCCCAGTGTATTCACAATGGGTTTGGGTTACAGTATTTTAAAGAGGAACTAACCGGACCGGAATATGCAGAGAGATTTATTGCTAAACTCAATGATAACCAGATTGATGTAAAGACAGAAACAATGGTTATAAATATAACCCCCGATAAACAGATTATAGCCATAAACAGAGATAATGGTTTATTGCATATCCAAGCAAAGACAGTTGTTCTGACCATGGGATGCCGGGAAAGAACCCGGGAAGCGATTGCCATCCCCGGGAATAGGCCTGCCGGAATATTTACTGCCGGTACTGCCCAGAGATATATTAATATAGAAGGATATATACCGGGTCGTGAAGTAGTCGTTCTGGGTTCGGGGGATATCGGGATGATTATGGCTCGCAGGATGACTTTGGAAGGAGCAAGAGTTAAGGCGGTTCTGGAAATTATGCCATTTTCTACCGGGCTGATAAGAAACAAGGTTCAATGTCTGGATGATTTTAATATTCCCTTAAAATTCAATCATACCATTACCCGGATTGAGGGGAAAAAGCGGGTAGAAAGAGTGACCGTCGCTCAGGTAGATAAAAATTTACAGGCGATTCCTGAAACCAAAGAGGAGATAGACTGTGATACTATCCTGTTATCTGTTGGCTTAATTCCGGAAAATGAGCTAACCAGAGAAGCAGGAATTAAATTAGACCCGGTGACCGGAGGTCCCAGAGTAAATGAAAACCGGGAGACAGAAGTCGAGGGAATTTTCGCTTGTGGAAATGTGCTACATGTTCATGACTTGGCCGATTTTGTTACCGAAGAGGGAGAGATAGTAGGTCGAGCGGTGGATAAATATCTAAAAGATAAAAGAAAATATCGTCCGCAATCTATAAAAATAATTCCCGGTGTTAATATTACTTATGTGGTTCCCCAGCATATAGACTTCATTGTTCCGGAAAGAAAAAAAATAAAAATATTTATGAGGGTAAAAAAACCGGCGGAGAGGGTCAGGATTAATTTATTAGATGATAAGGGCAGAGTATTGGGTTCATACAAGAAGAGAATTGTAACTCCGGGAGAAATGGTGAGTGTCTATTTACCGGAAGCTTTATTGGATGATAAATTGAAAAATATAACTATCTCTGTTAAAAGGGATTAGGGAGTAAAGAGGATGGAACAAAATAAGATAATATGTATAAGCTGTCCCATAGGTTGTAGGATGACCATCCAAAGTAAAGATGGAAAGATTATCTCTATCATAGGAAATGCCTGCCCAAAAGGAATTAAATATGCCGAAGGAGAATTTATTAATCCGCTAAGAATTTTACCTACCACAGTTAAAGTAATTGGCGGCGAATTTCCTCTGGTATCGGTAAAGACGGAAAAAGCAATTCCCAAAAGATTATTATTAAAAGCTATGATCGAAATTGCTGAAATTGAAGTGAAGGCACCCATCCAAATTGGCCAGGTAATTAAAGATAATTTGATAGGAACAGGCGTGAGCCTGGTTGCCACCCGCAATATTAAGAAAGCTGATTCTAATCTGTGTTCCTAAAGATTACGCTTACATCTTTTCTCTACTTTCCCTTATTTTTTTCTTTACTTAACGCGATACTCGATACTAGTTTTGCCTATCTATAATATTTTGAAGTAATAAATTATATATGTTATTATTTCTATAGTAATTTCATTTCAATCAATATTTTGAATTTATATAAAATTATAACATTAAGGAAAAAACTATAGATGCAAGATTTCAGAGACTGTTTTAGAAAACACCCCATAATTGCTTCCATAAGAAACGATGCGGATTTTAAATATGCCCTTAATAGTAAAGTAACTGTTCTTTTCATTCTTCACGGAGACATATTTAATCTACCTCAGATTATGTTAGAAAGCAAAGAACATAATAAAATGATTTTTTTACATATGGATCTTATCAGGGGAATTGGCCGGGACAGAAAAGGAATAATTTATTTAGCCAGGAAGAAATTATGTAACGGGATTGTAACTACTAAAAGTAATTTGATCGGAATTGCTAAAAAAGAAGGCCTTATTGTTATCCAACGACTATTTTTACTTGATTCTGCTTCTCTAAAGACCGGAGAGCTTCTATTAAAACATAATCAACCTGATGCGATAGAAATTTTACCTGGAATTGCTGCCCCCTATTTTGTCGAGCATATTAATAAAAGAATAATTTGTCCGGTTATTGCCGGTGGATTGATTTGCCAAAAGGAAGAGATAAAAGAATTATTTAAAAAAGGAATTTTTGCTGTTTCTACCAGCAGAAAAGAATTATGGTAATTTACATTAACATAAAGAGTGTAACAGAATGATAATATATGTTTAATACTTAAATTAATTATTTAATCTTTTACTATCTTGTTAATAATAAATATAAATAGTGGAAGGAGTGCGTTATGAGTAAAGGTATCGTTTGGGTGGATTTTTCCACCCTGGAAAACTTCATGGTAGATACATTTAAAGGAATTGGTGTTCCTGAGGGTGAAGCTAAAATATGTGCTGAGGTTCTTATATCAGCCGATAAGAGAGGAATTGATTCTCACGGAATTGGCCGATTAAAACCTATTTATTATGATCGCATTAAAAAAGGAATACAATTACCGATGACTAATTTTGAAGTAGTAAAAGAAGGACCAACTACCGCAGTTGTTGACGGACATAACGGAATGGGTCATGTAATTGCCAAAAAATCTATGGAGATAGCGATAAAAAAAGCAAAGGAATTCGGTATGGGGATGGTGGCAGTTAGAAATTCTACTCATTATGGAATTGCCGGTTTTTATCCCTTGATGGCTATAAAAGAAGGAATGATCGGAATTACCGGAACCAATGCCCGTCCTTCCATTGCACCTACTTTTGGTGTGGAGAATATGCTGGGTACTAACCCTTTAACCTTCGGAATACCTACTGACGAAGAATTTCCTTTCTTTTTGGATTGTGCTACCTCCATTAGTCAGAGAGGTAAAATAGAGGCCTATGACCGGGCGGAAAAAGAAATTCCTGCCGGTTGGGTGATAGACCGAAACGGGAAAACCAGAACAGATACACACCAGATTTTAAGCGATTTAAAATCAGGGAAAGCAGCTCTGGTTCCACTGGGCGGCATTGGAGAAACAACCGCCGGCTATAAAGGGTATGGATATGCAACTGTAGTTGAGATGTTATCTTCTGCTCTTTCAAACGCGAATTTCATGAAGATGCTCTCTGGTGTAAAAGATGGTAAACCATGTCCGATTCTTTTAGGGCATTTCTTTATTGCCATTGATATTTCTTCCTTTATCGACCCGGAGATATTTAAAAAGATAACCGGTAGTATTTTACGTGATCTTCGTAATTCTCAAAAAGCACCGGGAGAAAAAAGGATTTACACTGCCGGAGAAAAAGAGCATCTTGCCTGGTTGGAAAGAAAAGACAAAGGTGCACCGATTAATAAAAATCTTCAAAAACAGATGCTGCAAATAAAAGAAGAATTAGGTTTAGACCAATATAAATTTCCTTTTTGACTTTAAAAGAAAAGAAGAATTACGGAGAGTAAGATAGAAGTTAGAAAAGTTCAAGAAAAGGAAGGTGTTATTTTGGCAAAATATATAATGTCTTTAGACCAGGGAACTACCAGCTCCCGGACTATTATTTTTGATAAAAGTGGTAATATTATAAGTACTGTTAGTCAGGAATTTAAGCAGGTTTATCCTAAAGTCGGCTGGGTGGAACATAATCCTCTGGAGATTTGGAATTCTCAAATAAAAACAGCTAAACTTGCCTTAAAGAAAGCAAATTTGGAAGCATCAAATATATTAACCATCGGGATAACTAACCAGAGAGAAACTACTATAATGTGGGACAAAAATACTAGTCAGCCGGTATATAATGCTATAGTGTGGCAATGTAGAAGGACTGCTCCTATATGTGACCAGCTGAAAAAAGAAGGACTGACCAAAATTATTCATGAAAAGACCGGTCTGGTTCTGGATGCTTATTTTTCCGCAACCAAAATTAAATGGATTTTAGATAATGTAGAGGGAGTAAGAGAAAGAGCTAAAAAAGGTGAAATTCTTTTTGGTACCATCGATACCTGGCTTATATGGAATTTAACTAAAGGGAAAGTTCATGCCACAGATTATTCTAATGCTTCAAGAACCATGTTATTTAATATACATAAATTGGAATGGGATGAAGAACTACTAAAGGCTTTAAATATTCCCCGGGCAATACTTCCGGAGGTTCTACCTTCAAGTTACATCTATGGCAAAACAGATAAAGAAATACTTGGAGAAAAAATAACCATTTCCGGAGATGCCGGAGACCAACATGC
>CAZMLS010000028.1:4548-18054 GCA_964567215.1 uncultured Atribacterota bacterium
AGCAGGGATGTTTTAGAGGTTATGGAAAAAGATTCCCGGATTGATCTCAAAAAAATAAAGGTAGATGGGGGTGCAGCAAGAGATAATTTCTTAATGCAATTTCAGGCTGATATCCTGGGGGTTTCCGTAATAAGACCTCAGATTATAGAAACTACTGCCTTGGGGGCTGCTTATTTGGCTGGCTTGGCAACCGGATTTTGGAAAGATAAAAAAGAAATTAGCCAAAAATGGAAAGAAAATCGTGAGTTTACTCCTTCGATGAATGAAGAAAGAAAAGAAAAATTATATAAAGGCTGGAAAAAAGCTGTTAAGCGAATCTTGAATTAAGAAAAAAATATATAATCGTAAATGATTTTTTATTGCCAGAATATTTCGATATTTTAAATATCTACAAAGCAAAAAAGTTGAATAAAAACAGGGTCGGATAAATCCGACCCTGTTTTTATTCAAACTAATTATTTATCTTCTATATTATCCTTATATAATATAATTGAACCCAAAAAAGCAAACAAAATAACAATGTAGGTGCAGATACGTCGTGTCCACAGTAGAAATTAGGTATTAATAGGTAAAAGGCACAATTCATTTTATTCTCTACAACATAATTATAAAAATTATAATTTTTATAATATAACTATTTAAAAAGTATTAAAAAATAAAAAATTATAGATTTTTTATAATTTATATGGTATATTGTTAAGTAGTTAATTGGGTTACCCAATTAACCAGTCATTCAACAAAGCGAGGTAAAAATGGAATTCAAAGAAATTACCCATATTCGTTTGTACGAAAGTGTTATGGAACAGATTATGAATTTATTAAAAAATAAAGAACTAAAACCCGGAGACCAACTTCCTCCGGAAAGAGAATTGGCTGAAAAATTTTCTATAAGCAGAGGTTCCCTTAGGGAAGCTTTCAGAGTTTTAGAATCAAGGGGATTGATTGAAAGTAAACCGGGAGGAGGAAGATTTATTCGAGAATTAAAAAAAGACACCATTATTAATGCAGAAAATATCATCTTAAGTTTGGAGAAATCTTCCATTTTGGAATTATTAGAGGCAAGGGAAATGTTTGAAGTTAAAATTGCCGAAGTTGCTGCTCAACGGGCTATACCAGAAGATATAGAATTAATCAAGAAGAGTCTAAGTAATGCAAAAAAAGAAGAAAAATTAGATGATAAAGAGATGAAAAGGGATACAGAATTTCATATAGCTGTAGCCAGGGCATCTCATAATTTTGTCTTTATTAATATATTAAAATTACATTTAGACTTATTAAGAGAAACAAGAGGAAAAACCTGGCAGATATCGGGAAGAAAGAAAGAACAACAACAGGAACATCAGAATATATTTAAAGCTATCAAAGAACATAATAGCAAAAAAGCCAGCGAAGCCATGTTAAAGCATTTAATCGGTGTTAGAAAAGCAATTATGAAAATATAACCAGAAAAAAAATAAATTTGTCACAAAATCATTAGTTTAGGTGATAGAAATATGGATTACCAAGTGATAGATATTCATAATAAATCAGAAAGAGAAGAAATAATAAAATTTCTTCAAACTCTGAATTTAAAATATGAAAACAATATTGAATATACTCTTGCCTTATTGGAAGACGGGAAAATCGTTGGAACAGGTTCAATTAGCGGGAAAGTATTAAAATGTATTGCTGTAGATGCCCGAAAACAGGGAGAGGGAATCGCTGCGAAGATTGTTTCCAGACTTGTGCAGGAACAATTTAAAAAAGGACGTACAAAAAATTTCCTTTTTACTTCTCCGGATAAGGTCAATCAATTTACTGGTCTGGGTTTTCAATTATTGGCTTTGGCCGAACCTTCTTATGCCTTATTAGAGATGGGAATAGATGGAATAAACCAATATCTTCAAGATTTGCAAAAGTATCAATTAATAGAAAATAACCAAAAAATCATATCCGCTATGGTTATTAATGCCAATCCGTTCACTCTGGGACATCAGTATCTGGTTAAAACAGCATCAATGGAAAGTGATGTAGTCTATCTTTTTGTTGTCAGGGAAGATAAGTCTCTTTTTCCTTTCGAAACCCGTTTTTCTTTGATAAAGCAGGGATGTAAAGAATTCAATAATGTTAAGGTAATGGACGGAGGAGATTATATTATTTCCAATGCAACTTTTCCCACTTATTTTAGCCGGGAAAGTGAAAATGACATTGTAACCGGACAAGCTGCTTTAGATGCCAGGATATTTATTCGCTATATTGTCCCTACCTTAAAAATAAACCGGAGATATTTGGGAAATGAACCTTATTGTGGGACGACTAGTATTTACAATAAAGTATTAAAAGAAATATTACCATCTGCCGGTGTTAAGGTAAAAGAAATATCTCGATTTGAAATAGAAGGAAAAGCAGTTAGTGCTTCTTCGGTGAGAGAATTAATTAAAAAATCAAAATTTACCGAAATTCAAAAATTAGTTCCTTCTTCTACTTACCTTTTTTTAATTTCCGAGGAAGCCAAACCGATTATTAATAAAATAATTGCTTCTGATAGCCGCCATTAAAAATGAACAAAGGAGGGAGTAAACTTGAAAGATCAAATTAAAATTGGTCAAGCCGGAACATTAGAATCAAGTGACGTTTTAGTATTTGTACGTTTTTCTCCTCTACAAAAAGGAATAAAAATAGAACTGGAAAGTCCTTCCGAAAAGTGTTTTGGTAAAATAATAATCAGAAAGATTGAAGAAACCTTAAATCTTTTAGGGATTAAAAATATTTATATAAAAGCCCAGGATAGAGGAGCATTAGATTGTACTATTAGTGCCAGAGTGGAAACTGCAGTAAAAAGAGCACAGAAGAGCATAGGGGGAAAAGAGGAATGAAAAAAAGATTAAGACGTACCGCTTTATATATTCCGGGAAATGACCCCTCAATGATCCAGAATGCCGGAATCTTTGGTTCAGATTCCATAGTGTTAGACTTGGAAGATGCAGTATCCGTTGATGAAAAAGATTCTGCCCGTCTATTGGTCCGTAATGCATTAAAAAATATTAACTATGGTGATACTGAAGTTATTGTAAGAATTAATTCCCTTTTTACGCCTTTTGGAAAAGAGGATTTGGAAGTCATTGGAAGGGTACATCCTGACGGTATTAGATTACCCAAAGCGGAAAGCGCGCAGGATATTCAAGAAGTAGATAGCTTTTTAAGCCGAATTGAAAACGAAGAAGGATTTGAAGAAAATTCCATAAAGATCATGCCTTCTATCGAATCCGCTATTGGGTTATTTAATGTTTTTGAAATTGTGAGAGCAAGTAATCGGGTAGCAGTGATTAATTTTGGTGCCGAAGATTATACCTCAGATATCGGAGCGGAAAGAACCAAGGAAGGAAAAGAACTCTTTGACATCAGAACAAGAATATTGCTAGCTGCCCGGGTTGTCGGGATAGAAGTTCAAGATAGTGTATTTGCCCATGCCCATGATATTGAAGGATTGATAAGGGAAACAAAATTTATCAAGCAATTGGGGTTTGACGGAAAATCAGTAATTCATCCTGCTCAAATAGAACCTGTCCATCAAGTTTTCACACCCACACAAGAAGAAATAAATCGAGCTAAAAGAATTATTTTAGCAATCGAAGAAGCAAAAAAGAGAAAATCAGGTGTTATTTCTCTGGATGGAAGAATGATCGATGCCCCTGTTGTGGCGAAAGCTCATAGAATTTTAAAATATGCTCAAGCAGCAGGTGTATTATAAATTTATAATTTTTTAGGAGGCAGCTATGGTAACAAATGAAATAGGCCGAAAAATACCGGAAGAGATAAAAGGTATTGGAAAATTAAAACCGTATATCGGTGCTTTTAAAACTGTACCTGTCGGGAATAGAATGGCACCCAACATAGCTTGTAAAAAAAGAGGAGAAACAAAAATAATAAATTCTCTTAAAAAAGCTGTAAAGAAGGCAGGAATAAGAGATGGGATGACCATTTCTTTTCATCATCATTTAAGAAATGGAGACTATGTGGTTGCAATGGTGCTTGACCTTTTAGCTGACTTGGGTATAAAAAATTTAACCATTGCCCCAACGGCTCTTTTTCCGGTTCATAAATCGATTATCAAACATATTGAAAATGGTGTAGTTTCTTCTATCCAGGGGAGTGTGAATGGCCCTATCGGCGAAATATCTTCACGTGGTGTTTTTGATATTCCGGTAGTCCTTCGTTCTCACGGAGGCAGAGCAAGGGCAATTGAAGCAGGAGACATTAAAATTGATATTGCATTTATTGCGGCTCCAAGCGCTGATAACTATGGAAATTTAAATGGTATTGACGGACCTTCTGCCTGTGGCTCGCTGGGGTATACCATGACGGATGCTATGTATGCTGATAAAGTAATTGCTATCACCGATCATCTGGTTGATTTTCCTTTGTCTCCCATTTCTATTCCCCAGATTTATGTGGACTATGTAGTAAAAGTAGATAAAATCGGTGATCCCAAAGGCATCATGTCCGGCACTCTAGAAATAACTAAAAACCCTTTAAGATTAATTATCGCTCAAAGGGTAGTTCAAGCGATAGAAGCTTCCGGTTTATTACAGGATGGGTTTTCCCTGCAGGCAGGAGCAGGAGGGACTTCTTTAGCTGTGACAAAATTTGTGGGAGAAAAAATGGAAAAAAGAGGCATTAAGGGAAGCTTTGGTTCCGGAGGAATTACAGGTTATTTTGTAAAAATGTTGAAAAAAAACCTCTTTAACACACTTTTTGATGTTCAGTCTTTTGATTTAGAAGCCGTGCAATCCTTGAAAATAAATCCTAATCATTTGGAAATGAGTGCATCATTTTATGCAAATCCCCATAACAAAGGATGTTTGGTGAATAATTTAGATACAGTTATTTTGGGAGCTACCCAGATTGATAGTGATTTTAATGTCAATGTAAATACGGAATCTGACGGTCTTCTTTTGCATGGAATTGGGGGGCATATGGATACCGCTGCCGGAGCAAAACTCACCATTATTGCTACACCATTACTTAGAGGGAGAATGCCCATAGTAGTAGATAAAGTCATTACTGTAACTACTCCGGGAGAAACAGTAGATGTATTAGTTACTGAGCGGGGGATTGCGGTCAATCCGGCCAGAAAAGATTTAATCGAAAAATTCAGAAAAGCAAAATTGCCAATAAAAAATATTCGGGACCTAAGAAATGAAGCTTGTGATTTGACTGGAATTCCGGAAGAACCCCAATTGGCGGATAAAATTATTGGTTTGGTAGAGTATAGAGATGGGACTATTATTGATGTGATAAGAGGGGTAAAATAATTTTTTGATAGAATTAAATAATTTGAAAGATAATAGATTAGAAAATGTAAATAAACAATTGCAAGAAATATTGCGAGCCAGGGAAGAACGGGTTATTAGTCAAAGAAAATTATTAAAAAAATATCACTTACCAATATTGTCCATTACCCTTAATATTCCAGGTCCTGAAAAGGATAATGATAAAATCAGAAAAATTTTTCATGAGTGTCTAAGAGTGGTAAAAATTGAATTAAAAAAAAATGAAAGTATTAAGATAATCTACGAAAAAGTACATTTTACAGCAGATGGACCTGAATCTTTTTTAATTGTTAAAGGTCTTTCTGAAAAAAGTTTAAAAAAAATAGCAATTGGAATAGAAGATAATCATCCTTTTGGAAGGTTATTTGATGTAGATGTTTTAAGCAAAGAAGGGTATAAAGTATACAGGGAAGATATAAATAAAGCGTTAAGAAAGTGTATTATCTGTAACGATTCGGCTATTCATTGCATTACATCGCGAAAGCATAATAGAAAAGAAATCATTAAAACGACCTATAAAATGATTGATGATTTTATAAGATTAGATGAAAAAAATAGTAAAATTTAAGCTTAAAATCAGGATGCTAAGAAAGGTATTATTTATTGAATAATCATATTTCCTCACAATCAATTAATGAACGAGTGGATAAAATTGGCGGAATCGCTCTAAAAAGCATTCTTTTGGAATTAAGTTGTACTCCTAAACCGGGGCTTGTAGACAGATTTAATCATGGAGCAAACCGGGATATGGATTTTAATACTTTTATCCAAAGTACTTCCGCCCTGGCTTACGGATTTTATCAATTGACGCGATTAGGGATGGATTATTCAAATAAAATTGAGAAAGCACTTTTATATTTACGTAAAACTGGTATCAACATGGAAAAAAAAATGTTTGAAGCTACCGGAGGAATCAACACCCAAAAAGGACTCATTTTTTTAGAGGGATTAGTGTGTGTTTCTGCAGGTTCTTTAGATAAGGAAGGAATGCCACTTTTTCCGGAGCAAATCTGTCAAAGGGTAAAAAAAATAGGCAAGGGAATTGTAGACAGAGAACTTGGAAATTTGCATCATAGTCCTAAAGAAGGAAATTTAACCAATGGAGAAAAGCTTTTTTTAATGTATGGAATTACCGGTATTCGGGGGGAAACAGAAAGAGGTTTTCCCACCGTAAGAGAAAAAGGATTACCAGCTCTTCAAACAGGACTAAAAAACGGATTATCTTTTAATGATGCCTCCATTCAATCCCTGATACATATTATGACAATTGCTGAAGATACAAATGTGATATCTCGTTCAAATTTGGATTTTTTAAAAAATAACGTGCAGGAAAAAGCCAGAGAAATAGTAGATATTGGGGGAATGTATACCCCCGGGGGCAAAAAAAGTATCCAGGATTTAGATAAGTATTTTATTAAAAAGAGAATTAATCCGGGAGGTTCGGCAGATCTATTAGCAGTTACGATTACCCTGCATTATCTTTCTTTACTGTCCACTTCCGAAAATCATAGAATAAAAAATGTTAAAAATTTATATAAGGAAGGAAAAATAAATGTTTAAAGAAGAATTATTAGATATGATTCCGGAATTTAATTTAATTGAAGACCCGGTTTTAAAAGAAAAGACTTTGAAAGTTTGGGAAAATGCTTTGAAAACGGGAGGTTGGAAAATTACCGATCTTTATAGAATGCCATTTACTTTATTGTTGGAATCCTGCCCGTGCAGTATGGTAGAACACATTCGAGGGGTAACAAATGTTGCAATAAATGCGGCTAAGGCCTTGAAATTAGTCTACAAAGATAAGGTAAAAATTAACATGGATTACTTGATTTCAGGAGCTTTATTACACGATATCGGTAAATTTATAGAGTACAAGGAAGAAAACGGAAAATTCACCCAGAGTAAGTTAGGCACTTTGGTTCGACATCCTATTTCAGGAGTTGGTCTTTGTTATGGTGAAGGCATACCGGGAGAAATACTTCATATTATTGCTTCCCATTCCTGGGAGGGTGACCGTTCAAAGAGAAGTCCGGAAGCTGTTATTGTTCACCATGCGGATTTTACCAACTTTGAACAATTTAAATAAGACACAAATTATGTAGATAAATCGGAGTAATTATTTTAAAGGAGGTTATGAAATGGGAAAAACTTTTACAGAGAAAATATTGGCTTTAAAATCAGGTAAAAAAAGTACAGTTGCCGGAGAAATTGTTACAGTTTCTCCTGATATCGTACTATCTCATGATAATACGGCGGCAATATCGAAGAAATTTAAACAAATAGGTGTTAAAACTGTAAAATATCCCGGGAAAATTGTTGTTCCTTTGGACCATTGTGTCCCGGCAGCTTCTGAAAAGTATGCTTCCAATCACAAAATCATAAGAGAATTTGTAAAAGAACAGGCTATTGAAAATTTTTATGATATTAACACAGGCGTTTGCCATCAAATTTTGCCTGAAAAAGGACATGTACTTCCGGGCACTCTTATTTTGGGAGCAGATTCCCATACCACAACTTATGGAGCTTTTGGTGCTTTTTCCGCAGGTATTGGTAGAAGTGAAGTGGCTTCAATTTGGGCTACAGATAAGATATGGCTCAAAGTACCGGAAACAATTAAAATAAATATTAAGGGGAAAATACCTCTTGGTGTATACCCTAAGGATATTATTCTTTATATCATAGGCAATCTGGGTGCTGACGGTGTTTTGTATAAAGCAGTTGAATTTAGCGGTAATGTTGTAAAGGAAATGAGTATTAGCGGTAGAATGACTTTATGTAATATGGCCGTAGAGATGGGTGCTAAAAATGGTTATGTTGAACCGGATGAAAAAACAGTTCAATGGCTCAGCTCAAGAACCGGAGAGAAATATGAGATTATTAAATCAGATTCTGATGCAAACTTTGAAAAAGTCATCAATTTCGAAGTCGATAAATTGCAACCACAGATAGCTTGTCCGCATACAGTTGATAACGTAAAATCTGTATCGGAAGTGAAAGGAATTAAAATTGACCAGGCTTTAATCGGAACCTGCACCAACGGCAGAATTGAAGATTTAAAAATTGCTAGCGAAGTTCTTAAAGGCAGGAAAATTTCAAAAAATACAAGGTTGCTGGTTTTTCCGGCATCAATGGAAGTTTATGCTGAAGCAATGGAGTTAGGAATTTTTCAAGAATTAGTAAAAAGTGGAGCTGTAATCATGAATCCGGGATGCGGTCCATGTTTAGGAGCCCATGAAGGTGTTTTAGCACCAGGTGAGATTTGTTTATCGACTGCTAACCGTAACTTTAAAGGAAGAATGGGTTGCAAAGATGCAGAAGTCTATCTTGCCAGCCCGGCTACTGTAGCAGCATCTGCGCTTTGTGGAGAGATTACTGATATAAGGGGGTATCTAAAATGAGCATTCAAGGAAAGGTATGGAAATACGGAGATGATATAAATACCGATGTCATTTTTCCGGGAAAGTATACCTATACAATAACGGATCAGAACGAAATGGCAGAACATGCCCTCGAAGATCTTGATCCTGAATTTGCTGGAAAGGTGAATAAAAATGATGTGATCATTGCCGGAGAAAATTTTGGGTGCGGAAGTTCAAGGGAACAAGCTGCAACTTGTCTTAAGTATGCTGGAGTTGGTGCGGTTATAGCAAAATCATTTTCGAGAATATTTTTTAGAAATGCCATTAATCAAGCACTTCCCGTGATTGATTGTAAGGAAGCGGTGGATTATATCAAATCCGGTGATGAAGTAAAGATTGATTTTGAAAAAGGTGAATTATTCTGGAAAGAGAAGATTTTTACCTTTAAACCTTTACCTGAGGAAATATTGGATATATTTAATGATGGGGGCCTTATTCCTCATACTAGAAAATTATTAAAGATTAAAAAAGGAGAATAAAAAAATGGCAAAGTATAGAATAGCCTGGTTGCCGGGCGATGGTATTGGAAATGATGTAATGGAGGCAGCGAAAATTGTACTGGATGTGTTAAAACTTGATGCAGATTATATTCATGGTGATGTAGGTTGGGAATTTTGGAAAAAAGAAGCAACTGCATTACCGGATAGAACAGTAAAACTACTTAAAGAAACGGATTGCTGCCTTTTTGGAGCTATTACTTCAAAACCAAAAGAAGAAGCGGAAAAAGAACTTGTACCTGAATTCCAGGGAAAAGGATGTATTTATCTCAGTCCGATATTAAGAATACGACAAGAATTTAATTTGCATACGAATTTCAGACCATGTATAGCATATAAAGGAAATCCGCTCAATTATCGAGACGACATAGATTTGGCTATTTTTCGGGAAAATACTGAAGGTCTGTATAGTGGAATAGAATTTTATCCCCTGCCGGAACAAGTAAGAGATGTATTATTGGAAAATAATCCGAGAATGAAAAAGTTTCAATCTACACCTTTGGATGAAATTGCTTTATCCTGTCGTTTTATTACCAAAAAAGCTTCTCAATCTATCGTTCGTCAAGGATTTGAATATGCTAAGAAACATGATAAAAAATCTGTCACTTTAATAGAAAAGCCAAACGTATTAAGAGAAACCAGTGGATTAATTGTAAGAGAAGCTCGTAAAATTGCTAAAGAATATCCCGGAATTGAACTTTGGGAAACTAATATAGATGCAATGGGTATGTGGTTGGTAAAAAATCCTGAAAGATACAACGTATTAGTAGCTACAAATTTGTTCGGGGATATTATTTCTGACCTTGCTGCCCAACTGGTAGGCGGATTAGGATTTACTGCGAGTGGTAATATTGGTGATAATTATGCACTTTTCGAACCTACTCATGGTTCTGCTCCCAAATATGCCGGTTTGTATAAAGCTAACCCTACAGCAATGCTTTCTGCAGTTGCTTTAATGCTTGATTATCTGAAGGAAGATAAATTAGCTTGCAATCTAAAAGATGCAATTGCCCGGGTCATAGAAGAGGGTAAAGTAAGAACTTATGATTTAGGTGGAACAAATTCTACCTTGGATGTAGCAAAAGAAGTAGCAAGGAAAGTAATTAGTAATGCATAGTTAGTTGGTTACTTAGTTACCTGGTTAATTAGTTATAAGATACAGTAAAGAAAGAGGAAAATAGTAAATAGCATTTTATTTCTAAAAAGGGGCTCGATTTATCGAGCGTGAAGAATTCGTATCGGATAAATCACCTACAGCAAAAGATGTATCGTATACGCGCCTTAATAACATACAGTAGGATGGTTAAGTAATTAAAGATTCAATTCTAAACCAAATAACCAAGTAACTATCTAAGCAATTAACCAAATTAAAAGGAAGGTGAAATAAATATGGAAACCATTAGCCAAAGGTGGGCTCGTTTTTCCCTGGAATTAGATTATGAAAAAATTCCTCAAAAAGCAATAAATGAAGCTAAACGATTTCTTTTAGATAGTATTGGTTGTGCTTTTTCTGCACTAAATAATAATGATACTCGAGCAGCTTACCAATATATTCAGGATTTAGGAGGAAATAAACAGGCAACTGTCATTGGATGGGGGACAAAAGCAAATTTACCTCAATCTACTTTGATCAATTCATTATTGATTAGAGCGCTCGATTATAATGATATTTACTGGGAACAGGATCCTTCTCATCCTTCTGATATTATTCCCGCAATTTTAAGTACAGGTGAATTTAAGAAAAAATCCGGTAAAGATATTCTTTTGGGAATTATACTGGCTTACGAATTAGAGATGCGTTTATGTCAAGCAGCTTTTCCGGGAGTCAGAGAAATTGGCTGGCACCACGCTACTTTAACTCAATTTGTCAGTCCGGTTGTGGCAGGAAAAATGTTAGATTTAGATGAAGAAAAAATTGTCGCAGCTATTGGAATAAGCGGTTCTTCTCATTATACCCTGGGGGGTGTAGTTGCAGGGCATCTTACCAACATGAAGAATGCGGCTGATCCTTTTGCGGTTGAAGCAGGGGTTCGAGCCGCTTTATTGGCAGATAAAGGCTACACAGGTTCAGTCGAAGTCTTTGAAGGTAAAGAAGGATTATTTGAGGTATTCGGTAAAATAAAATGGGACAAGGATATCTTGATTAAGGGACTTGGAGATTCTTTTTTAATTAATCAATGTGGTTACAAAGCCTTCCCTACCGAAGCATTGACCCATCAACCCATCACTGCTGCATTGGAAGTGATGCAGGAAAATCAAGTTAATCCTCAAGATATTGAGGAAATCTTAGTAGAAACCACCACTCGGGGAGCAGATATACTTTCCGATCCCAGCAAATATAAACCTACCACCAAAGAGACTGCAGATCACTCTCTGCCATACTGCATTGCCGTAGCTGTGGCGAAAGGAAATGTGCTTCCTTCAGATTTCAAAGAAGAAGCGCTTCGAGATTCCCTTGTTTGGTCATTACTTGATAAAATTAAAGTCATTTCTAATCCTGAAATTGATAGACTCTTCCCTAAAATAAAAAGAGCTATTGTTTCCATTAAAACTCCTAAGGGAACATTTAAAAAACAGGAAGATTTTGCCAAAGGACAACCGGAGCGACCTTTAAGCGATGAAGATGTTATCTCTAAATTTAAAGCCAACTCAGAAAAAGAAATTTCTTCTGCAAGAATGAAAGAAATTATAAAAGCTACTCAAGAATTAGAAAAAATCGATAATATTGAAGATTACATGTCGCTATTGATAAGAGACAAATAAAATAGAATAAAGGATTTAATATAAATCTTAAAAATATTTTTCATTTAATTTTAAAAAAGAGGGATAAAATGGATAATATGAAAATTTCTCAAAAAGTTAAAAATCTTAAACTTTCACCTATTAGAAAAGTTTTTAATAAAGTTGCTCAACTAAGAAGTAAAGGAATGGAAATTATTGATTTTTCTATCGGAAGACCTTTTTTTGATACCCCTTCTACGATAAAGGAAGAGACTAAAAAAGCTCTTGACAGGGGAATGGTTCACTATACCGGAAGCAGCGGAACGATTGAACTAAGAAATGCCATTACCCAAAGAATCTTGATAGATAAAGGTGTGAAATATGATCCAGATGAGATTATAGTGACTATCGGGGGGACTGAAGGGATGTTTGTAGCTATCCAGACTCTTTTATCTCCGGGAGATGAAGTAATTATACCAGATCCAATGTATGTTTATTATAAAGGATGGATAAATTATGCGGGGGCTAAATGTATCCCTCTACCTTTAAAAGAAGAGGATTTTTCCTTAGATATTGAAGGATTAAAGAAATATATTAATTCTTCTACTAAAATGATTCTGATAAATAGCCCTCATAATCCTACTGGATCAGTTTTTTCTCGCCAAGATTTAGAGAAAGTAGTTGAATTGTCAAAAAAATACGGTTTATTTATACTTAGTGATGAAATATATCAAAGAATAACTTATGATAATTGCAAAGCCCTTAGCATAGCTTCTCTTCCTGAAATGAAAGAAAGAACGATTATATCAGATAGTTTTTCTAAGACTTATGCTATGGATGGTTGGAGAATGGGATATTTAGCTGCTCCCCGAGAAATAATAAGTCAAATAGCAAAACTTCACCAGCATACTATTTCTTGTCCTAATACATTTATTCAGGTGGGAGCAACAGCCGCTTTAAATCAAGATCAACAATATGTAGAAAATATGGTTATAGAATTTACCCGGCGAAGGGAGCTAACAATTTCATATCTAAAGAGAATGAAAATATCTTTTATTAAGCCAAAAGGAGCATTTTATGTTTTTCCATTAATAAGAGAATTTGGACTTAATTCAGAAGAATTTGCTGACTATTTATTAGAAGAAGCTCGTGTAGCAGTAGTACCCGGTAACGCTTTCGGTGATTCCGGCGAGGGCTACATTAGATTATCTTTTACTCCTCCTTATGAGGAAATTGAACAGGGATTAAAAAGAATGGAAATAGCAATAGGGAGATTAAGAAAAGATAGAATTCATTTATGATTATCTTTCCAAAGCGAAGAGTTAATAAGATGATATTATCCAAACATTAAGTTGTTCTTGATAGTGGAATAAAGATAGCTGAAGATAAACCGGAAGTTATTATTAGGGAAGAGCGGGTGATTGAAGCATATTTTGGACAAAAATTTAGTAAAAGGTTACAAGAAAAAGGGGAGGCGAATACTAATGGCTGATACGATATTTAAAGTAAATCAAATTCGATGCTCCTATGATAAAGCTCCGGTGATTTTTGATGTAT
>CAZMLS010000029.1:0-17783 GCA_964567215.1 uncultured Atribacterota bacterium
AATAAAATTAGAATTAATACAATTCTAATTTTATTATCATTTTATGATATAATAGTATGTAAAAGTGCAAAACTTAAAATGAAGAAAGAGTTTTAAATTTTGAACTATAATTTTTAATTTTTCGCTTTAAGTTTTTAGTTTAAAAACATGAGATATATGATATAGGAGTTTTTGTTTTGCCTCCAAAAAAGAAACAAGAAAATCTTAAACGTCCTTACTTTTTTAAAAAATTGTTATTCGCCCTGTCATTTTTCATTTTGACTTTCTCTCTTACATTTATTATTCTGTTTACTCTTAACACTCAAAATATTTCTGACATGATTAAAAACCATATCTTTCTAGATTCAGTAAATAGCAAAGTTTATGATATTAACGGAAAAATCATCACTGAATTCTATCAAGAAAACAGGACACCGATTTCCCTTTCAGAAATTCCTCCACATCTGATTAATGCCTGCATTGCCATTGAGGATGAATATTTTTATCAACATAGAGGTATTAGCATTCGAGGAATTTTACGTTCCCAGTGGGTAAATTTTAAAAATATTGTTTTACGTTTAGATAAAGAAGCCAGGCTTCAAGGCGGAAGTACTATTACTCAACAATTAGGCATAAATACTTTTCTGACTCGTGAAGTCAGTATAAATAGAAAAATACAAGATATGTTAATCGCTTTGCAAATTGAACGGTATTTCACTAAAGATGAAATCATGACTATGTATCTTAACGAGATTTATTTTGGACACGGCGCTTATGGAGTACAAGCTGCTTCCAAGATGTATTTTAATAAAGACATTCAAGATTTAAATCTTTCAGAATGTGCTTTATTGGCAGGCATACCCCGAGGACCATATTATTATTCACCAGTTGTGAATATGGAAGCTTCTTTAAAAAGAAGAAATATCATTTTAAATAGAATGTATAAATTAGGTTATATAGCAGAACCCGAACTAGATATCGCTAAAAAATATTCTATTCAACTCAATTACAATAATAAACGTGACATTCTGAGAGCACCCTATTTTTCAACCTATATACTTTCTCTGCTTTTAGAAGAATATGGAGCGAATATGGTTTACAAGGGTGGATTAAAAATATATACAACCTTAGATTTAGAAATGCAACAATTTGCTGAAAAAGCTCTTCAGGAATCGAGACATGAGGGAGCAATTATTTCTATTGAACCACAATCGGGCTATATTAAGGCGATGGTAGGAGGAAAAGATTTTGAAGAAAGTAAGTTTAATCGGGCAACCCAGGCTTACCGGCAACCAGGTTCTGCATTTAAACCTTTTATTTACCTAACCGCGATAGATAATGGATTTACGACCAGTGATATCATAGAAGACACTCCTATCACTTTTGAAAACGGTTGGTCCCCGGAGAACTACGAACAGGAATTTAGAGGACCAGTTACACTCAGAGAAGCTTTTGAACATTCCATCAACGTTGTAGGTGTTAAGTTATTAGAACAGGTCGGTATTAAAAAAGCTATAAATTATGCCCATAAAGCGGGAATAGAAAGTGAATTGAGACCTGATCTTTCACTCGCATTAGGTACTTCTGAAATAAGCCCATTAGAGATTGCCTCTGCTTATGCTACAATTGCAAATTTGGGAGAGCGTGTGCTTCCAATATCCATCATACGCATTGAAGATTATGAAGGTAATATAGTAAAACAAACAATTTCCCAGAAAAAAAAGGTTTTTGAAGAAGAAGCCTGCTATATATTGATTGATTTGATGAAAGGTGTCATTGAAAGAGGTACCGGGTGGAATGCAAAAATTGGCAGGCCGGCAGCAGGCAAAACAGGAACAACTAATGATTTTGTTGATGCCTGGTTTATAGGATTTACACCCGATTTAGCAACTGCTGTCTATGTTGGAAATGATGACAGAAAATCTTTAGGAAACAAAATGACCGGAGGAGTGGTGGCTGCTCCAATTTGGGCAAATTTTATGAAAAATTCTCTTAAGGATTATGATAAAAAAGATTTTACTCAACCGGATGGAATCATTAAAATTTTAGTCTGTGAAAAATCAGGGTTATTACCTACAGACTCTTGTATAAAACTTGTAAAAAACGCTTTTATAAAAGGAACAGAACCGGAAGAATATTGTAATATTCATCAAAATATCATTAAAAAAACAATAATAAAAGAATATCCGGAAATTAAAAAACCTTATTTCGAAGAAATTGAAAAACCTTATTTCGAAGAAATTGAAAAGATTAAGGAGAAAACAGAAGAAAAATACGAACAGCCGCAAGAAGAAGAAACACTTCAATCATTAATAGAAAAACTTAAAGAAAAATATAAAAAACAAGATGAGTAGCTTTTTAAGGAGCAAAAAGACAGTAGCCAGGATCTAGAATAAAATCTTATTTTGTATCTCGTTGATAAATAAGTATCGAGGTAATATCAGGTTATTATCATCACACAAGTATTTAGTTAAGGAAATGAGAGATAAAAGGTTGTTTTTTAAATCTATTTCTTAAGATACGCAACCGTTACTCCTATCCCGCCTTCGCTGAGACTTCCAATTCTAAATGATTCAATATATGGAATTATATTTAGCAATTTACCTACTTCTTCTCTTAAAATGCCCTTACCTTTTCCGTGAATAATATACACTGGTGAAATTCCCAGGTAATAGGCGTCATCCAAATACTTCTCTAATTTCACTAGTGCCTCTTCTACTTTCAATCGACGAATAGATAACTGGTTCTTGAAATTTTTTATTTTTGATAAAAATTGATTGTCTTCTCCGTAAGACTTCTTATTTGGAATTGATTCAAAAATATTAGTATTTTCTGTTTCTTTCTTTACTCTATTTATTTTTTCTACTTCAAATATTGATACCAACATTTTCATATTCCCGGTTTGCACTTTACATTTTTCAGTTTTAGGGGAGATAGAAATCACTTCTCCACTTTTATTTAAGCTCTTTATTAAAACATGATCGCCTTTTTCTATTTTTTTATTTTTGCTATTTTTTTCCTTTATGTCAATTTTTATTTTTTCTTCACTAATCTTTTGGGTAATTATTTTTATTTCATTGATAACATCTTTGTTCAACTGCTTATCGGAAATCTTCTTATTTTTTAAGCTTTTGATGATTTGATTGGTTCTATTTTGAGTTTTTTTAATAATTTCCTCAGCTTCTTGATAAGCTTTCATCATTTTTTCTTTTTTATCTTTTTCGCTTTTAATTAACTCATTTTCCAACTGATCTTTAATTATACAGTTACTCTGCTTTATTTTTTCTATTTGTTTTTTTTCCTGTTCAATTGCTCTTTTATCCTGTTCAATTTTTTCTATCAAACTATCGACTTTTACTTTTTCCCGGGTTAAATATTTTCGAGCTCTCGAGATAACTTCCGAAGTCAGGCCTAATCTCCTGGAAATAATAAAAGCACAACTTTTTCCAGGCAAACCAATTGAAATTTGGTAGGTTGGCTTTAATGTTCTTTCATCAAATTCTACTCGTGCATTACAGACACTATCAGTCAAATATGCATAAGTTTTTAAAGCATCATGATGGGTCGTAGCGATAACCCTTATCTTCTTTTGTCTTAACATATCCAATACCGCCATGCTTAAAGCAGCACCTTCGGTTGGATCTGTTCCCGCACCCAATTCATCAAGCAGCACCAATGAATGATTATCTGCCTCTTCTAATATCTGTACAATGTATTTCATATGTGAAGAAAAAGTACTCAGACTTTGTTCGATATTCTGTTCATCTCCGATATCGCAAAATATTTTATCAAAAATTGCAATTTCACTACCCTCTTTTGCAGGTATATGTAATCCACATTGAGCCATAAGAGAAATGATTCCTACGGTCTTCAGAGCCACCGTTTTCCCTCCTGTGTTAGGACCGGTAATCAATAATACATTGAATTTTTTGCCTACATGTATATTAATGGAAACTACATTTCCACTCAATAATGGATGCCTGGCTTGATTAAGATTAATAAAACCTTTTTGATTTATCTTTGGCTCAACAGCCTTCATTTTATTGGCTAATACAGCTCTAGCGTAAATAAAATCAATTTCCCCCAAACATACAAAATTATCATAAATATCGTCTGCTCTTTCTCCAATATGAAAAGTTATTTTTTGTAATATTTTTAACACTTCCCGTTCTTCATCTTTAACCAATTGACGAAGGGAATTATTTAAATCAACCAAAACAAAAGGCTCAATAAATAATGTGGCACCACTGTCGGACTTATCATGAATGATTCCGGGAAATTTTCCTTTTCGACCTTGTTTTATCGGAATGACATACCGGTCTTGCCTAATGGTAATAATAGGATCTTGAATGATATCCGAAAATTGCGATGATCTAATAATTTTTTCTAATTTATCTTTGATATTTTGCTCTTTTTTTATGATTTCTTTTCTGATCATTTTAAGTTCAGAACTTGCCCTATCCAATACTTCAGCATTCTCACCAATACAATAAATAATCTCTTTTTCTAAGTCACTGAATAGTTTAATTTTTTCTAATTTTTTTTTGATTAATGGATATTTATCCTTGGACTTTAAAAAATATTTTTTCACCTTGCGAGAAACTTGCAAAACTTTTAATATTTTTAATATCTTTAATGTATCAATAATCATTCCGCCAATTTTACTTTTTTTTAATTCATCTCTAATATCCTCTGTTCTTGAGAAAGGAGGCACTCCTTCGATAATAAGAATTTCTCTCATTTCTGATGTTTCTTTTAGAGAATTTATTATTTTGTCTAAATTATTTTCAGGTTCTATTTGGTTTACTATTTCCTCTCCAATGACAGAAACCGTGTATTTAATTAACATTTCTTTTATTTTTAAAAATTTTAAAACAGAAATTGTGTGTTTATTCAAAGTGTATTTCATCCTTTTATATTATTAAAATATCTATTATATCTTCATCATTTCAATTAGACATAGATAAAGGCTTTTAGAGCATTTTCAGGACAAAAAGGTTGAGATGATATTTTTTGAGGAATTCTTCGGCGTTAAATTGTAAGGTTGAAGGAAGCCAATCTTTGAGCGAATTGTAAACCACGGTTGTCATTACGGCAAAGCGATTGGCAAAAAATGAATTTTTTAATTGCTCCTTTATAAAAATGGGTAAAGGTACAAGACTCATTATGATTAAAATGATTGCAATAATTAATGAACCTCTAATTAATCCAAACAAAGCTCCTCCCAGATGGTCTATCCAGGAAATAAATAGCAAAGAAAATAATTTTTTCAACAATATTTCAGCTAATTTTGCAAGCAAGCATATTATTAAAAAAATTAGAATAAAACCGATTATGTTAGCGATTTCCCTGCTTATCTGTACAAAAAAGCCAATATATTCCCCTACTTCCTGATACCAAAAAATAGACAAAAATATTGCCAATACTATTCCTAGTAAATTAATCACTCCTCTTATGATTCCTTTGCGTATCCCGACAATAATATTTAATAAGAGAAATATCAATATAAATATATCTACCCAGTTTACTTGCATAAATAACTCCATTTTATTTTTCGTACTTTATAATTTTATATAATTATTCTCTCATTTTTGCATTAAATTTTTGTGCTAACTTTTCTCTAATTTTTTTATCGATTTTGTCTACTTCTTTATCTGTTAAAGTACGGTCTTTGGCTTGAAACACGATAGAATAAGCAATACTCTTGAGACCTTCGCCAATTTTTGCAGCCTTAAACACATCAAATAGAATGACTTTTTTAATTAATTTATCATCAATAGATTTTATAGTCTCAACAATGTCATGTGAAAGAATTTCATTTTTTACAACTAATGCTAAATCCCGTTGAATAGAAGGATACTTTGGCAATACCTGATAATGAATATCTAACGGAATGAGTGGTAATAAATTTTCAAAATCGATTTCGAATACACATACTTTTCCGGAAATGCGATAATTCTTTAACACCTCAGGATGTATTTCACCAAAAATACCTATCTCTTTTTTATTAATTATTATTCTTCCATTTCTTAAAGGATGCAAAGAGGGGTGATTCCCATGCAATATCTTCCAATCTTTAATTCTCAAATCTATTAGTACTGTTTCAAATATTCCTTTTATATTAAAAATATCTGTAAAAGATAACTTTTCCCAAATATTTCCCCTACCCATTTCGATCATTGCACCGGAAATCATTAATTTCTCCAAAGGAAGAAAGTCTTTTTGATTCGAATCAGGCAAATATATTTTACCCATCTCAAATATATTTACTCTCTCTGCCTGACGGTTAATATTCCACTTTACCACTTCTAATAAGCCCGGAATTAATGTTGTTCTCATCTCGGAATTATCTTTAGTCAAAGGATTGTTTATTTTTATCGTGTTTCTGAACGCATTCCCGTTTGGTATTCTTATTTTATCAAATATTTCCGGAGAAATAAAACTATAGGTTATTGATTCATTAAATCCGCATCCGATTAATATCTCCCTTATTCGGTCAATTAGTTTTAAACGAACACTCTTTCCTTCTTGAGCAATAGTTGTACGAAATAAACTAGGTTTAATTTTATCATAACCGTAAATACGTGCAATTTCTTCAATAACATCTATTTCCCTTTCCACATCTTCTCTAAAAGAAGGAGGAACGACTACAAGAAAATCATCTGCATTTTCTTCTATTTTAAAATCCAATTTTTCTAAAATACTAATAATTTTTTTCTTATTCTCATTCTTATTTTTATCCAAAACAAGACCTAGTATTTTATTTACTCTCTCTATTCTTAACTTTATTTTGTAGGGTTTGTAAAACTTGTTGTTTGTATCCATCACTCCGGGACTTATTCTTCCGTGTGCAATTTCCTGCATAAGTTCAGCTGCACGATTTAACGCATATATTTGGATTTCTTTATCAATTCCTTTTTCAAAACGATTGGAAGCATCGGTACGCAAACCAAGTTTAGTCGTTGTTCTTCTATTATTTACCGGATTAAAATAGGCGGATTCTAAAAACACATTCTTTGTTTTTTGACTAATCTCCGAATACATTCCGCCCATAATTCCAGCAATCGCTATAGGCTCTTTCGGGTCAGCAATTAACAATGTATTCTCTGGAACCTGTCTTTCAATACCATCCAGGGTTCGAATGGTTTCCTCTGTTCTTCTTCTTCTCACGATAATTGTCTTTTCTTGAATTAAGTCGAGGTCAAACGCATGAAGCGGTTGACCTGTTTCCATTAATATATAATTAGTAATATCCACAATATTGTTTATAGGTCTCATACCCAATAATTTCAATTTCCATTTTAACCATAGAGGAGATTCCCCTATTTTTACATCCTTTATTATTCTTCCGCTATATCGTGGGCACAAATCCCCTGCTTCAATCTTAACTGAAATATCTTCTTCAATTTTTTTACCTTCTTCTCTAATTTCAATCTCAGGGATTTTTAATTTTTTATTTGTAATAACAGCTACTTCTCTTGCTATTCCAATAATGCTCATTAAGTCTGGACGATTTGAATGAATTTCAAAGTCAAATATTGTATCATTGAAATTAATTATTTTTTTAATATCTTCTCCAAGAGGCGAATCTTTTTCCAGGATTAATATTCCCGAAGACTTTCCCGATTCAATACCTAATTCTGAAGCTGAGCACAGCATGCCTTCTGAAAAAACATTTCTGATTTTTTTATTCTTAATGATACCTATCTGCGGCAATCTTGCCCCATCCAATGCAATGGGTACTTTGTCTGAAACCTTCATATTGGTTGCACCGCATATTATAGATAATATTTTATCTTTAATATCTATCTGGCATAAAGATAATTTTTCACTCTCCGGAAGGGAATCTATTTTAATAATTTTTCCAATAACAACTTTTTCTATTTCGGTAGTTACTTTTTCATCCCTTTCTAAAACAATGCCATTAATGGTTAATTTCTTTGTTAACTCTTCAGGGGATATATCTATATCAACATATTCTTTTAGTAAATTATATGATACCTGCATTTTCTTTCCTCCTTATCTCTCTATCATATTGCATATCATGCTTATTTTAAAGCATATAGGGTACAGCGTTCAGCGTGAAAATAGTTAGCTGGCTATCCAGTTTACCAGTTACCCGGCTAAAAAATTAATACCGGGTCACACACAACCCCTAATCAATATGTTACTACTATATACTAACGATTGACTCAAAATTGTTTTAAAAATCTTAAATCGTTTTCAAAAAATAAACGGATATCATTGATACCATATTTTAACATAGCAATTCTTTCCACACCCATTCCAAAAGCAAAGCCGGAGTATTTTTCGGAATCATAGCCTACTTTTTTAAAAACTGCAGGGTCAGTCATTCCTGCTCCCATGATTTCCAGCCAACCTGTGTACCCACAAGATTGACAACCCCTTCCCTTACATAAAAGGCAGGAAACGTCTACCTCCGCACTTGGCTCGGTAAAAGGAAAAAATCCCGGTCTGAACCGTATTTTTCTATCTTTACCGAATATCCTGTGAGTAAACACAGTTAGTACTCCTTTTAAATCCCCAAAAGTGATATTCTCATCCACCGCCAATCCTTCTATTTGGTGAAACATTGGTGAATGTGTACTATCTGTAGAATCGCGTCGATAACATTTCCCGGTAGCGATAATTCTTATCGGAGGTTTTTGCTTTTCCATGACTCTAATTTCTACCGGTGAAGTATGTGTTCGCAGTAAAATATCATTGTTAATAAAAAAAGAATCCTGATCGTCACGTGCCGGGTGGTCTTTGGGAATATTGAGGGCTTCAAAATTGTAATAATCCAATTCGACTTCCGGTCCTTCTTCAATTTTAAATCCAAGACCTAAGAATACTTCTTCAATTTCTTTTAATATTAATTGGATAGGATGAATGGTTCCCCTATCCATTCTTTTTCCTAAAAGGCTAATATCAATACTTTCACTTTTTATCCTTTTTTCTTTTTCTGATCTTACTATTTCTATTGTTTTTTTCTGAATTAATTCTTCAATTTCTTTTTTATACTGATGTAGCAATTTCCCAATTTTTGGTCTATCCTCTTTGGAAAGCGATCCTAATTTTCGTAATAAAAGTGTTAATTCTCCTTTTCTACCCAAACATTCATTTTTAATTTTTTCGATATCTTTAATTTTTTTTACAATTTTTACTTCGAGGTTAATTTTATTTCTAATTTCTTTTAGTCTTTTTTCCAATATTCTCCCCTCCTTCGCATTTCAACATATGCTTTTCACAAAATAAAAAAGGTTTATAATTTTCTTCTCCTTTTAAAGGGACGAAAATTATAAACCTTTTCCGCGGTACCACCCTTTTTAATTTGCTAATTTTAGCAAATCCATACTCTTTTCCTTTTAACGGTGGCAAACCGGCGAAGCTTACTCTAATACAATTTCAGTTTGCAGTTACAAAGTGAATTTCGGTTGTAATTTCTTCCTAAAAGTAAAAACCTAAAATTACGACCTACTTATCTTTGTCGTATCTTTTAATATTGCTCAATAAACGGATAATTTATATAGCAATACAATTAATTTGCACTTTCTTTTGCAATATTAACAATATTTATAAACGCATTTTGATCATTAACTGCCAGTTCAGCCAATATTTTTCGATTAATGATTACGCCGGCATCCTTAAGTCCTTTTATAAATTTATTATAAGGTAAACCTTCGTTTCTTGCGGCAATACCAATCCGGGTAATCCATAAACTTCTAAAATCTCTCTTCCTCACTCTTCTGTCTCTATAAGCATAAGAAAGAGATTTTAACATGGCCTCGTGGGCAGTTCGATAAAGTTTGCTTTTTGCACCCCAAAATCCCTTTGTTAGTTTTAATACTTTCTTTCTTCTTTTTCTTGAGGCAACATTATTTGTCGCTCTTGGCATTCTATTCACTCCTTACTTTATTGTGTCTTGAATAATAATTTATTTATTAGATAATTTTTAATTATTTTTTTAAATACTAACTATAAGGTAATAATGCTTTGACTCTACTGGTCTCGGCTGCACTTACAAATGTTGACTTCCTTAAATTTCTTTTTCGTTTAGTTGATTTTTTAGTTAATATATGGCTTTTATAAGCCTTTGCTCTTTTTATTTTTCCAGACTTGGTTATGGAAAATCTCTTTTGTGAGCTTTTGTGTGTCTTCATTTTCGGCATAAATATTTTACCTCTTTCTTGGTGATATTGTTATTGTTTCGGTATTAGAACCAGTATCATGTTTCTTCCTTCTAATTTTGGTTGTTTGGTAATTTTACCAAGCTCTTCTGAATCTTTAATGACCCGATCTAACAGTTTTCTTCCTAGTTCTACATACCTCATTTCTCTTCCCCTAAACATAACCGTAACCTTTACCTGATTCCCATCTTTTAAAAATTTACACAAGTTTTTCACTTTAAAATCGTAATCATGGTCTCCTATATTAGGCCGTAGTTTTACTTCTTTCATCCCGCTGCTCTTTTGCTTTTTCTTTCCGCTTTTTTCCTTCTTGCCTTGAGCATATTTAAATTTACCATAATCAATAATTCTACAAACCGGAGGATCGGCACCTGGAGCAACTTCAACTAAATCCAAACTTTCCTTTTCTGCTAGTTCTAATCCCTCTTTCTTACTCATTACTCCTAATTGTTGTCCTTCAGAACCTATAAGTCTTATAGTTTTTGCTCTAATTTTTTCATTTATTCTTAATGTTGATGTAGACTTGATACTTATTTTCCTCCTTTGCATCAATTGAAAATACTTAACATGTTATTCGTCACAAATTTAATTAATTATTTAGTTTTTGTAAATACAAAATAAAAAAATATTAGAAAAATATAAAAGTAATTTTAGTTTAGATTATTTACATACCTTATAGCATTTTTTAGAAACTATAGCATATTCTTTGTTTATAGTCAATATGTATAAAAGAAAGTAATGAGTAATTATCCGATTCACCAATTAAAAAATACAAGATGTGAGATAGTTAAATCAACTAAAGAATAAAAACTAAAAACGAAAAACATAATTTAAAATTCGAAACTTTTTCGTAGATTATAAATTTTAGTTTTGTTTATCATCTTTTCGTTTTTTGCTATATAATATGCATACTACAGGAAGCATGGAATATTAATTACTGAATTAACTAGTTAACTAATTGACTAATTCACTAATTAATATAATTTATTCAAATTATATCAAGGTAATTTTTTTTCTCTAATTTCTTTCAATCTATCTTCTAAAAATTTCTCTATTTTTATTTTTCCCAAATCTCCTTTTCCTCTTTTTCGAACAGAAACTACATTATCTTCTAATTCCTTATCCCCAAATATTAACATGTAAGGAATTTTTTCCATCTCAGCCTTTCTTATTTTAGCACCAATTTTATCGTTTATTTTATCAAATTCCACTCTGATATTATTTTCCTTTAACATTTTTACAATTTTTTTACCATAATCAATGTGTCTATCAGCAATAGGTAATAATTTTACTTGCACGGGAGCCAGCCATAAAGGAAATGCTCCTGCATAATTTTCTATAAGGATTCCGATGAATCTCTCAATACTCCCTAAAATAGTTCGATGCAACATGACCGGTCTTTCCTTTTCGCCTGCTTTATTGATGTAATAGAGATCAAATTTTTCCGGCATATTAAAATCTATTTGTATCGTTCCGCATTGCCAGTTCCTACCGATGCAATCTTCAAGGTGAAAATCAATCTTCGGTCCGTAAAATGCTCCATCTCCTTTGTTGATAGTATAATTTATCTTCTTCTCTATTAAAGTTTCTTCCAGACTATTAGTTGCTTTTTCCCAAATTTCGTCAGAGCCCATGGCATTTTCCGGTTTAGTGCTGAGTTCTACACGGTAATCGAATCCAAAAGTCTTGTATATACGATCAGTTAAATCGATTACACCTTTTATTTCATCTTTAATTTGTTTAGGTGTCATAAATATATGTGCATCATCCTGGGTAAAACACCTTACTCTAAAAAGACCATGGAGTACTCCGGATAATTCATGTCTATGCACTAATCCCAATTCTCCCATTCTAAGAGGTAAATCTCTATAACTATGTAAATCACATTTATAAATTAAAATTCCTCCCGGGCAATTCATCGGTTTAATAGCATAATCTTCTTCGTCTATTTTGGTAAAATACATATTTTCCTTATAATGATCCCAATGGCCGGATTGGACCCATAACGATTTATTTAAAATAATGGGAGTTTTTACTTCAGCATAGCCGGCTTTTCGATGCTCTTCTTTCCAATAATCCTCTAAAATATTCCGCAAAACCATTCCTTTGGGATGAAAGAAAGGAAATCCGACACCCTCCTCGTGAAAACTAAATAATTTCAAACTTTTTCCAATTTTTCTATGGTCTCTTTTTTTCGCTTCTTCCATTAATTTTAAATAATCATCCAGAGCAGATTTTTTATTAAAAGAGGTTCCATAGATACGTTGTAGCATTTTATTTTTTTCGCTACCCCTCCAATATGCACCAGCAACACTTAAGAGTTTAAAGGCTTTTAATTTTTTAGTTGAAGGAATATGGGGACCTCTGCATAGATCCGTAAAATCCCCTTGTTTATATAGTGAAACCTTGTCATCTGTAATATCATTTAGAAGCTCTAATTTATATATTGCATCTTTCTCTGCAAATATTTTCTCTGCTTCTTTTTTTGTTATTTCCGTCTTTTTAAAAGGAAGATCTTTTTCAGTAATTTCTTTCATCTTTTTCTCAATTGCAATCAAATCTTCCGGAGTAAAAGGACGGCTTATTTCAAAATCATAATAAAATCCATCTTTTATTGCAGGACCAATGGCAAATTTTGCTTCCGGAAATAATTCTTTTACTGCTTGAGCCATTATATGAGAAGTACTGTGACGAAATATTTCTTTTCCTTCAGGTGAATCAAAAGTAATAATTTTAATTTTATCATTGTTCTCAAGTAAATGATTTAAATCTTTTTTTTCTCCATTTACTACTCCTGCCAATGCTTCTTTTCCCAATGTTAGACTAATTTTTACAGCTGCATCATATAATGTAGCGCCTTCTTTTAACATTATTCCTGAACCATCTATTAAAAAAACTTTTACATTTGACATTTTACATACCTCCTTAATCTAAAAAAAATTAAAATAGCTTCTCTTCCTTTATTAATAAAAGGACGAGAAGCTAGTATACTACCTCGCGGTTCCACCTTTTTTAGTTAATATTATTAACTCACCTTGATTATCTTTAACGGTCATTTCCGCCCGATTTTACTTTTAATTAATTTCAAATCAGGATTTTACATAGAAAGGGTATTTGATTAATTTTTTTATAGATAATTACACCTTCTCCATATCTACTCTCTTAATAAAAAATTAATCTACTATTTTCTATATTATTTTCTTATTTCTTAAATGGTGGGCGGTACTGGATTCGAACCAGTGACTTCTTGCGCGTCGAGCAAGCATTCTACCACTGAATTAACCGCCCGTATGTTCAAATTATAGGTTATAAGTAATTAAATGGAGGCGGCACTCGGATTTGAACCGAGGATGAAGGATTTGCAGTCCTCTGCCTTCCCACTTGGCTATGCCGCCATAGTTTAATTTACAAACGTGGAGCGGAAAACGGGATTCGAACCCGCGACCCTCGCCTTGGCAAGGCGATGCTCTACCACTGAGCTATTTCCGCAAAAATAATTGAAATATGGTGCCGAGACCCAGAATTGAACTGGGGACACGCGGATTTTCAGTCCGCTGCTCTACCGACTGAGCTATCTCGGCACTTAAATCGCCTTATAAACGATATATAAAAAAATGGCGGGGCCGACGAGGTTCGAACTCGCGATCTCCTGCGTGACAGGCAGGCGTGTTAAACCGACTGCACTACGGCCCCACACAACAATATATATTTGGTAGGCGGAACAGGGCTTGAACCTGTGACCCCTGGCTTGTAAAGCCAGTGCTCTCCCAACTGAGCTACCCGCCCACGGTTTTTACTACGCAAAAGATATTATAACATCTCTTTTTTTCTTTGTCTATAATAATTATAGCAAAATATTTAGAAATTTTGCAAAAATATTTGCATAACTGACAAGCCGGTTATACTTAATTTTCTAATTTACCAATTACCTTATTGGCCAATTAATTTCAAGCCATTAATATTCAGTTAAATACTCAAAGCCGTTCTTTTACGTTCATATTTTTATTTCATCGATTATATTTCCATCTTTACAAATTCAGGGAACAGATTCTTTTCTTTGTTCTTTATTCTGTCTTAGCCCGCCTACACTTCTATCCACATCTTTTCTTTGACTATATACTAATTTAAAACGGAATATCGTCTTCTGAAATCGTAACGTCTTCTTCTACGACTTCATTGGAAATATCTTCCTTTTTCTCTGGCTGATTTCCCTGTACGTTAAAACCTTCATCTTTAATTAAATCTAAAAATTGCACAGTTCGGGCATTGACTTCAAAAGATACTCTTTTATTTCCATCTTTATCCTGCCAATTATTTGAACGCAATTCACCATTAACAGCTACTCTTCTTCCCTTTTTTAAAAATTGCGAGCAATTTTCAGCCTGTTTTCCCCAAGTTGTAATATTTATAAAGAGAACATTATCTACATTATTCCCTTCCTTATTTTTGTAAGTTCTATTTACTGCAATGCCAAATTTACATACTCCCGTCCCACCGGGGGTATATCTCAATTCCGGGTCCCTGGTTAATCTCCCAATGCCAATAAAACTGTTTAAATCACCAAAAGCCATAATAATACTTCCTCCTTTTTTTATTTAAAAATTTATAACATTTAAGAATTCAGGAGTCAGTAGTCAGAATTCAGAATATATGTGATACAATATATACTTTACAAAATACGATTCTATTCTGGCTCCTGGATCCTAGGTTCTAAATTCAATTTATCTTAATATTTATTTTACCACAATATTGACCAGTTTCCCAGAAACAACAATTACTTTCATAATTTTTTTTCCGGATATTTTGTCTTTTATTTTTGGCAAAGAAAGAGCCTTTACTTCTAATTCTTCATCATTACATGAAGCAGGTATTGTTAACTTATCCCTTAATTTTCCGTTAATCTGAACAATAATAAGCTTTTCTTCTTTTTCCAATAAATCAACCTCATATTTAGGCCATGGCATAAGATATAAACTTTCCGTATGGCCCATTTCCTGCCATAATTCTTCCGAAAAATGCGGGGTAATGGGAGCTAATAACCTGATAATGGCATCTAATGCTTCTCTTAAAACAAACATATCATTATTACTATTAACTTCCCCGGTTAATTCAAATTTATATGTTTCATTTACTAATTCCATAATCGCACTGATTGCAGTATTAAAATGGAATCTCTTTTCAATATCTTCGGTTACTTTTTTAATGGTTTGATGAATTTTTTGCCTTATTTTTTTCGAAGGAAGATTGGTAATATTAAAAATATTATCTTCTATGTCGGCAATCTTTTTCATATTTTCCAAATTATTGTAAATTAATCGCCAAACTCGATTTAAAAAACGAAAAGCGCCTTCCATACCTTTATCAGTCCATTCCATATCCACTTCCGGGGGACTGGCAAATAGAATCATTAAGCGAGTGGCATCAATCCCATATTTAGAAAATATTTCCCCGGGAGTAACAACATTACCTTTTGATTTAGACATTGCCGCACCGTCTTTACATACCATTCCCTGAGTAAAAAGTCTTTTAAATGGTTCTTTGAAATTAACATGTCCCATGTCATATAAAGCTTTGGTAAAGAATCGGGAATATAATAAATGTAATATAGCATGTTCGACTCCACCAATATACTGATCCACTGGCATCCAATATTTCAATTCTTCCTTATCAAATGGTACTGTATCGCTTTTAGGGGAACAATATCTAAGATAATACCATGAGGAACAGACAAATGTATCCATTGTGTCTGTTTCCCTTTTTGCTTTACGACCACATATCGGGCAAACAGTATTTACGAATTCTTCACTCCCTTCCAAAGGAGACATGCCGGTTGGTTTAAAATCAACAACTTCTGCCAATAAAACCGGAAGATCTTTTTCGGGAACAGGGACAATGCCACATTTAGGGCAATAGACTATCGGAATGGGAGCACCCCAATAACGTTGTCTTGAAATAAGCCAGTCTCGTAATCTATAATTAATTTCCTCTTTCCCTGATCCTTTTTTCTTAAGAAAATCAATCATCATTTCTAAAGCTTTTACATTTGGCAAACCATTATATTTTCCGGAATTCACCATAATTCCTTTTGCATCAAATGCTGTTTCCATATCTTCAGAAGATATTTTTTCACCTTCCGGTGATATGACAACTTTAATCGGAAGCTGATATTTTTTAGCAAATTCGAAATCTCTTTGATCATGAGCAGGAACCGCCATGACAGCACCTGTTCCATATCCCATCAACACGTAATTCGCCAACCATACAGGAATTTCCTCACCATTCATAGGATTTATAACATATTTCCCGGTGAAACACCCTCTTTTTTCCAATGCAGCGGATATTCTATCTAAAGCACTCTCTTTTTCTACTTCTTTTTTAAATTTTTTAACTTCATCTTTAAACGGTGAGTCTTCTATTAGTTCTTCCACTAAAGGGTGTTCGGGAGCCAGTAAAAAATAAGTAACACCATAAAGAGTGTCCGGACGAGTGGTGAAAACAGGTATGACTTTATTGCTTCCTTTCACAGGAAAATCAACCCTTGCCCCTTCGCTTCTTCCTATCCAATTTCTTTGCATAGTCAATACTTTTTCCGGCCATTCTTCCAGAGATTCTATGTCATCAAGTAATCTCTGGGCATAATCGGTAATTTTAAAAAACCATTGGGATAATTCTTTTTTAATTACTTCCGTTCCACATCTTTCACAACCCCCTTCAACCACTTGTTCATTAGCTAATACTGTTGAACAAGACGGACACCAATTCACTACCGCTTTTTCCTTATACGCCAATCCGTTCTTAAATAATTGTAAAAAAATCCACTGGGTCCATTTGTAATAATCCGGTTGACAAGTTGATATTTCTCTATCCCAATCATAACTGATTCCCATTTTTTTTAAAGTGCTTTTCATCTTTTGGATATTGTTTTTGGTCCAAATCGAAGGATGAATTTGATTTTTTATTGCGGCATTCTCAGCGGGTAATCCAAAAGCATCCCACCCCATAGGATGAAGTATGTTATATCCCTGGAAATATTTATATCTTGCAACTACATCACCGATAACATAATTTTTAACATGCCCCATGTGCGGTTCGCCTGAAGGATAGGGAAACATCTCCAATACATAATATTTTGGTTTTTCGGGATTCATTGTTGCTTTAAAAAATTTCTTTTCCTTCCAAAATTCCTGCCACTTCTTTTCAATTTTACTAAAATTATAGGTTTCTTCCATTTAAATTCCTCCTTAAATAAAAAAACCCCGCCTCAAGTAATTAATCAAATTACGAGGGACGAGATTCTACTCGTGGTACCACCCTTTTTTAGTAGTATAATAATTGGTGGAGCTGGCGGGAATCGAACCCGCGACCTCCTCCATGCCATGGAGGCGCGCTCCCGACTACGCTACAGCCCCACACTATACTACTCTTGTCATACAATTAACGCTTGTCAAACGTTGTAAATTAGTTTAATTTCTTATTTTTCATTTACAAAACTTAAAGGTGAGTTTAAGGGTTTTTATCACAAACCCTTCAGTCCTTCGCACTGTTTTTTTCTGATATAATTCATTTTTAGTATAATTTAAATGGTATTAAAAGTCAATACAATATTTTTTAAAT
>CAZMLS010000030.1:0-17563 GCA_964567215.1 uncultured Atribacterota bacterium
TATGATCCTGAAAGTAAAAGTGGTAGGCCGGGTGCCAAACGTAAAGTAAAGGGCACTTTGCACTGGGTATCGGCTGATCATGCCTTGAGTGCGGAAGTCCGCTTATACGACCATCTTTTACTTGAACAAAATGAGGAAACGGAAACACAGGAGGAAGGCGAAGACTTTATAAGACGGTTAAATCCAAAATCACTGGAAGTCTTAAAAGATTGCCTGGTAGAACCTGTTTTGTCCAAAGCGATTTCCGGAAACAGATATCAATTTATGAGAAAAGGTTATTTCAGTCTGGATGTTGATTCAACTACCGATAAGCTGGTATTTAATCGGATAGTATCTTTGAGGGACAGCTGGGCGAAAATTCTTAAAGCAAATAAGGAAAAAAAATAATAAAACCTACTGATTAAAACTTTAAAAAGTTTTAATCTATCTATATTGCAAATATTAATTAAATAAGAAATCCGAAAAATATTTTTCGGATTTCTTATTTTTAAGAAAAAAAGGAAAATAAAAGTTAAATAGAGAATATTATATGATATTGCTATGTATGCCAAATCAGTTTAAACAAATGAAATTAACTAATAGTGGTATTTAAAAATTAAAGTATATTATCTGAATCTAAAAGAGAAAATATTGAATAATCAGGCCTAATCTGTTATAAATAGATAAGAAAAAACTTATATAGGATAAAATATTTATGATATTTGTAAAAGATAAAAGATTAAATTTTGTTATTAATATAGCGATTAGTTTGATTATTCTATTCTATTTGCTGCATAAACTCAGCTGGTTAATTACTTATTTTAGCGTTGCTTTTATTTTAGCGTATTTTTTTGATCCATTATATGAATTTTTGCTGAGTAAAAAAGCTCCTAAAATCCTTGTTATTTTAGTTATATTCTCTATAATTATCGCTTTATTGATTATAGTAATATTTGTGTTGATACCTAGTTTAATCAACCAATTAACCGTTTTATATAACGAAGTGCCTAATTTATTTGAAGAATATCAAAATTTAATATTATCTTTAAAACCACATCTTTCAAATTTTATAAATCCCGAAAATGTGGAAATATTGATTAAAGAAAATTTTTCTGAAATGCAGAAAAATATTCTTGGTTTTTCTCAAAATATTATTATTTATTTATCAGGTGCGGTATCAAGCATAACTTTTGGTATCGTGATTATTCCGTTAATCCTGTTTTACCTCTTAAGGGATATGCTGATATTTAAAAAAAATCTATATAATTTTGTATCTAAAAAAAACAAAGAAGAATTTAAAGAAATTTTTGAAAAAATAGACCGTATAATAAGCGGATTTATCCGTGGTCGACTAATTATCTGCACCATTGTAGGAGTTTTAATTGGTTTAGGATTATATTTATTAAATTTAAAATTTGCACTAATTATTGGTATTATTAGTGGTGTTTTAAATTTTATTCCTTATTTGGGTCCTATCGTCGGTTTATTTCTGGCATTGATTTTTGCTATAGGACAACCATGGTGGATTTTGCTATCGATATTAATTCTATTTGTTTTTGCCAATCAGGTTGAAGCCATCTATCTTAATCCGGCCATTTTAGGGAAAGAATTAGGATTGCATCCCTTAACGGTTATTTTTTCCATGTTAGTATGTGGGCAAATATTAGGAATATTGGGTGTATTAATAGCTGTTCCTCTGGTCGCTATTTTAAAGGTTCTATTTCATAAATACTTAATTCAGGGGGATAAAATAAGTTAGATGAAAAAAATATCTGTTATAATTTTTGCAGTCTTTGCCATTATTATTTTTTTTGCTTTAAATCATGGTTTGGCAGAAACTTCGGAAATAGAAATATTAGTAAATCAAGAACCTCTGGATGGAGTAGTACCGGCATTTATCGAAAATGATAGAATTTTTATCTCAGTAAGAAATATCATAGAGGAGTTAGGTGGAAGAATTACTTGGTTTCCTGCCCTAAAATTATTAACCATCAATATAGATGGCCATATTGCCCGGTTGGTTATTGATGATCCTTCTATAGAGTTTGATGATAAAATAATCCTTTTGGAAACCGCAGCCAAAATTATGGAAAGCCGGGTCATGATTCCCCTGGAAGTGCTAAAAATCGTAGTATCGGTAGAGGTTGATTGGGATAGCAAGAGTAAGGTATTAAGCATTAATTCAATAAGACCCTTTTTATTGAAAATCAGAAGTTACACCCATAATGAAAAGACCAGAGTGGTCATTGATATGTCTGAACAAACAGAATTTAGCACAAATAAATTAGCGAACCCAGATAGAATTTATGTAGACATCATGGGATCTATTTTAAAATTAGAGGATTCATCTAAAAAGATAGATATCAATGATGATACGGTTAAAATAGTTAGAACAGCAAAGTTCAATGAGGAGACTATAAGGGTAGTATTTGAACTTTTTAAAGCAAGTAATTATAATGTTTTTAAGCTTTCCGGACCTGAAAGAATTGTAGTTGATATATTCAAGTCCGAAATTGAAAAAGAGGAAGTTAAGGATACAATTTCGGTTAAACCGGTGAAAGAAACTACCGTTGATTTGTTAGAACCAGGGAATAGAGTAATTATTATTGATCCCGGACACGGAGGGAGTGATCCGGGTGCTATTGGGCAAAGTGGCTTAAAGGAAAGCGAAGTTACTTTGAAAATTGCACTTAATCTGGAAAAATTATTAAAAAGTGCCGGCATTCCTACTTTTCTCACCAGATATGAAAATAAATTTATATCTTTGGAAAACAGAACGATTTTTGCAAATCAGAAAAATGGTTTTGTTTTTATAAGTTTACATGCAAATTCTGCTACTGGAAACAGGCCAACAGCGATTGGAATCGAAACCTTTGTCTTAAGCTCTAAGTATATCGGTGCATCTGCCAGAGATGTAGCAGATAGAGAAAACAGGGCAAGTAGAACTCACCCGGAAGTAGATACTGACTTAGCTTTAATTATTGCTGATTTGGAAGAAAGCGCTAATATCCAGTATAGTCTGGATTTGGCAGAAATTATTCAGAAAAAATTAGTTGAGACATTAAAATTAAAAAACAGAGGAGTCAAGCAAGCTCCCTTTGTAGTATTAAAAGGTGCAAATATGGCTGCAATACTAGTGGAAGTTGCCTTTATTTCTAATTCCCGGGAAGAAAAATTACTGAAAAATAATGATTTTAATTTGAAAGCAGCCCAGGCATTATTTGATGGATTAAAATATTATATAAAAAATACTCCTGAAGAAGGATAAAATATATTATGGCAAAAATAAAAAAATCCAGAAAAAAAAGAAGTAAATTTAAATCTTTTTTTACCTGGTTGCTGATAATCTTGATTATTATACTAAGTTATGCTCTATTTACCAGAATCGTGTTACCCGTTTTTAATAAATATATAAAGAAACCAATTGTTATCGAAGGAAAGCCACCTCAAGAGGAGAAAAGGGAACCGACAATTATAATAGAAGAGGAGGAAATGGTAGAGCTTAACCTTTATTTTTCAGATGTAGATGCAATGTACCTGGTAGCGGAAAGAAGAAAAATTGCTAAAACTGAAAATTTAGCCAAACAAGTGGTGAATGAATTAATAAAAGGTTCCAATAATGCAAATCTTTATCCCACTATTCCCGAGCAGACCAAAATTAATGAAGTTTATATCGCGGATGATATTGCCTATGTAGACCTATCTGAGGATATTATTAAAAATCATTCCGGGGGAAGCAGTAGTGAATTGATGACTCTTTATTCTATAGTAAATTCATTAACGGAAATTCCCCCGATTAAGGGTGTGCAAATACTTATTGAAGGAAAACAAAGAGAGAGCCTGACAGGGCATATAGATATTAGCATGCCTTTTCTTAGAGATGAAGATTGGATTAAGCCATAAAAAGTATTTAAAAATAGGCAAAGGGAGAATAGTAAAATTAGCAGAATTATTATAGATGATATAATTCATTTTTTTAATAATAAGATTATCATTATTGCAATGATTACCTGGATTTTTAATCAGACCTTAAAAATAGCCTTATATTATATTACGGAAAAAAAATGGGATATAAGAAGATTTTTTGGTGCCGGGGGCATGCCCAGCACACATTCAGCTATTTCTATAAGTGTTGCAGTGGCAATCGGGTGTAAGGAAGGATGGGATTCAAGTCTATTTGCTCTAGCTTTAATCTTTTCAATGATTGTTATGGCAGATGCAGCAGGAGTTCGCAGGGCCACAGGTGAACAGGCTAAAGTGTTAAACAAAATTATTTTGGAATTTTTTGAAGAAATGAAAATCGGGGATGAACGACTAAAAGAATGGGTTGGACACACACCCTTTGAAGTCATTGTGGGTGCTTTAATCGGAGTTGTGATGTCTACAATTTTGTCATTTTATTTTCATCTTAGATAAGTTATTAAGATAAAATAACAATATACTATACCAGAGGATTAACTATTGAAAAAAACAGAGAAAGAACGCTTGGATATATTATTGGTAAAAAAAGGTTTTTTTGTTACTAGAGAAAAAGCTAAGAGAGCAATAATGGCCGGAGAAATTTTGGTAGAAAATCAAAAAAACGTTAAAGTAGGACAAAAATTAAACATAGACAGCAATATTTCAGTATTAAAAAAAAAGACTGATTATGTAAGCAGGGGTGGAGACAAACTTAACAAGGCTATCCTGGAGTTTGGTGTATCTGCCGAAGGGAAAAGAGTCATTGATATTGGTGCTTCCACCGGCGGTTTTACCGATTGTTTGTTAAAATATGGTGCTAAAGAAGTATACTGCATTGATGTTGGCTACGGACAGTTAGCCTGGAAATTACAGAAAGACCCCCGGGTAGTAATAATGGATAGAACCAATATAAGACATCTTACACCTGAAAAGTTTGAAAATCTTTTTGAATTAGCAACCATTGATGTCTCTTTTATATCTCTGGAAAAGGTGTTACCGGCAGTCTACCATTTGTTGACTGCAAGCGGAGAAGTTATTGCCTTAATTAAACCTCAATTTGAAGCGGGAAGGGAATATATCCAGAGGGGTGGAATTGTAAAAAAGTCGGAAATACATCAAATGGTCATTGAAAAAGTAGGCAGTATAGCATTGGGATTAAATTTTAGCATTTGCGGAGTGACATTTTCCCCAATAAAGGGCGGAGTAAGCGGAAATATTGAATACTTGATTTATTTAGTTAAAAATTCTGCAAAAGACAAAATTCAAGATTTTTACCGGAAAACAGAAGAGGTAGTAAAAAAGGCCCATTATGAACTTTCTCTGAAAAAATAATGTAATATGTTTTATATAATAATTACTGCCAAAAAGTATAAAATATTTTAGTACCCTGGATATTAATTAATCAACAAATCGGTGAATCGATAAATTGGTAAATTACTCTTAATCTTGTCTTAATTAGTTAATTGGGGAATTAAAGCATATTGTATTTTTCTTTGTATTTTCTCTTTTTTCTTAACCCGATACTATATACTTAATACTTGATACTATCTTATTGAATTGGTCAATTAATTTACATATCTAATTTTGTATTTTCTTGTCTTAATCGGTAAATTGGTCAATCGGCTAATTGGAAAATTGGAGTGAGGTTTTTGTCTGTTATTGAAAATAGGATATTTATTTTATTTTTCTCTCTCTGTACTGGAATCATCTGCTTATTCATATATATTAAAGTTAGTCGTTGGGTTAATTCAAATAAATTAAAAAAAAGATTTTCCAGAAGCAGGCTGGCAGAAAAAGATGCAGAAAAGCTATTACAGAAAAAAGGGTACACTATTGTAGATATTCAGAAAAGTAAACCAATTCTAATTACCATTGGAGATAAAATCCACCGCTACTTAATACGTATCGATTATTTGGTAAGAAAAAAAGGGAAAATCTACGTAGTAGAAGTTAAAAGTGGAGAAAAAAATCCTTATATTACAAATAGAGAGACCAGAAGGCAGATGTTGGAATACTATCTTGCTTATCAACCGAATGGAATTTTATTATTAAATATGAGAAATAAAAGTATTTCTGAAGTAAAATTCCAATTTGAAAAAACCTCTCGCGAATGTACGTGGATAATAAAGGTAGGTTATTTTTTTGCCGGAATTATTTTTGCTTTGTTTCTATATTTTTTACTCTACGGAGGGGGAAAATGAAATTAAATAATCTTGGGTTAATTATAAACCATAAAAAAAAGAAGGCTTTGTTTATTGCTGAGAAAATAGTGGATTGGGCAAATACCAAAGGTATTAAGGTTTGCATCGAAAAAGCAGGAGGTCAACCTGTTGTAAATGAAGATGTAGACTGTTTTTATGATGCATTTTTAAAAAAAGCAGAACTTGTTATTTCATTGGGAGGAGATGGAACCTTGCTGAGAGCAGCCAGGTTGGCCGCGCTTAAAGGTATTCCAGTTTTTGGAATCAATTTAGGAGGTTTAGGATTTCTCACTCAAATTGGAACTGATGATTTAGAAGTTTCTTTGGAAAAATTATATCAAAAAAAATATTTTATCGAAGAAAGAATGATGCTTGAGTGCTGTATAAAAAGAAAAGGTAAAAAAAAGATAAAAAAGTTTATTGCTTTAAATGATGTAGTGATTGGAAAAGGTGCTTTTGCCCGCTTGGTCTGTTTAGAAACTTATATTAATGATTATTATGTAATTACCTATTCAGCAGACGGATTGGTTGTATCTACTTCTACCGGTTCAACTGCATATTCGCTTTCTGCCGGAGGACCAATAGTAAATCCCCGGATTAAATCCATGGTGATTACCCCCATATGTCCCCATACCCTATCTGCTCGACCATTAATTATCGGTGAAAATGATCGGGTGAGAATTAATCTGGAATCAATCGATGAAGAAGCCATGTTAACCATAGACGGACAGGAAGGATTTGCTTTAAAATATAAGGATGAAGTGATTATAAAAAAGTCAAAGTATAAAACAAAATTGATTACTTTCAAAGAGAAAAATTTTTACACAATCTTAAGGGAAAAATTAAAATGGAGCGGCCAGGTCAATTTTAATTGAGTAAGGATGGATAAAAGATAAATGCTATTTCAATTAAATATAAAAAATATGGCGCTAATCAAAGAGTTAAATATTGAGTTTGAAGAAGGATTGAATATTTTAACCGGCGAAACAGGAGCAGGAAAATCCATTATCATTCAAGCAATAAATATAATTTTGGGAAGCCATGCTTCTTCAGATTTGATAAAAGAAGGAGAAAACAGGTTAATTGTTGAAGGATTATTTTTTATCTCTTCTTTGGAAAAGGAATGGATAAATAATATCAATCCTGATTTAAAATTAATTAATGATGAAGAGACAATGTTAATCAGGCGGGAACTGAATAAAAAAGGCAGGAATAAATGCTGGGTTAATGAAAGATTGGTCAACTTGTCCTTGCTTCAGAAAATTGGTAAATATTTAGTAGATTTACATGGACAACACAACCATCAGTCCATTCTTGACTCATCCACACATATTGATTTAATGGATAGTTTCGGGGGAGAGAATACGTTAAAATGCAAAAGCGAATATTTTGATATATATCGATTATGGAAAGAAAAAAAGAAGAAATTATCCGAAATAATCAGAAAAAAAGAAGAAAATTTAAAGCGGATAGATTATTTAAAATTTCAATTAAACGAGATCAACAATGCTTACTTATCAAAAAATGAAGATAAAACTCTGGAAGAAGAAGAAACTGTTTTAAGAAATGCAGAAAAAGTAATTAATATTATGGAAAAAGCAATAGTAATTCTTTATGAAGGTGAGACCGAACAATTCTCAGTGAGAGATTCCATTAATGAAATTTTATCAAATATGGGAGAAATTGCGGCTTTAGATAATCGTATTGAAAAAATGAAGGAAAACTTGAAAGAAATCAGTTATCGTCTCGAAGATGCGGCTAGCGAAATAACAGAATACAAAGATAAAGTTAGTTTAAATCCGGAAAAATTAAGAGAAGTGGAAGAAAGACTAAATTTTATAAACAATTTGAAAAGTAAATATGGAAATACTATTGAAGAAATAATTGCATATCGAGATAAAATATATAAAGAATTAAATGCTATTGATTATGATGATGCTAAAGTTGAAAAATTAAGAGAACAGGTTAAATCTTTGGAGCAGATTGTTTCACGTCTTTCTAAAAAATTAAGTGATAACCGGAAAAAAATTGCCCGGAATATTGAAAAAGACGTTGTTAAAGAATTAAATGATTTAAAAATGAAAAATTGCCTGTTTGAAGTATCCATTATTCAACAGGAAGATATTAACGGTATCGGCATCAATGGGAAAAACTATAAAGCAGGACCTAAGGGAATAGATTTGATAGAATTTATGATATCTCCTAATTTAGGTGAAGGGTTGCGTCCTTTAGCACGAATTGTTTCCGGTGGTGAGGTTTCAAGAATAATGTTAGCTTTAAAATCAATTCTTTCCGAAGTAGATAGGATTCCCACTTTGATATTTGATGAAATAGACAGTGGTGTAGGGGCAAGATTGGGGGAAGTGGTGGCTGAAAAATTAAAAAATATTTCAAAAAAAAGACAGGTTATTTGTGTCACTCATCTTCCTCAAATTGCCTGTAAAGCACAAAAACATTTTTATATAGAAAAATATATTCTAAATCATTTGACTGAAATAAAAATCGGAGAAATTAAAGGAGATAACCGGATTCATGAAATTGCCCGTATGTTGGATGGCAATCAAATCAGCGAAATTACCATTCAGCATGCGAGAAAGATGCTAGATAGATAAAATAACGTATAGTCGGGAAAGAGGGAGTCAGAATCTAGGATTCAGAGGTTAATCGGCTAATTGGCAAATTGGGGAATTGGTTAATTAGCCGATCGGAGATTATTTATGAAAGAGAAGATTAATACAAATAAAGATAAATGGCTGCAGGAAATTGCCATACAAAAAGAAATTCAAAGCACTTTGAAAGCTATTATACGATCAACTGATGATGCTATTTCCGTAGTTGATGAAAATGGTTTGCAGACTATTATTAATCCCGCATATACTCGTCTTACCGGTTTAACAGAAAAAGATGTATTAGGTAAACCTCCTACAACGGATATAGCAGATGGTAGAGAAAGTATGCTTTTAAAAGTTCTTAAAACCAAAAAACCGGTTCATAACGTCAGGATGCGTGTTGGTCCTACCAGGAAAGAAGTTATTATAAACGTTTCTCCGGTGGTGGTGGATGGAAGACTAAAAGGAAGCGTTGCGGTGATTCATGATGTTTCGGAAATTAAATATTTAAGTCAAGAACTGGAACGATTTAAGCGAAGAGTTAGGGATTTAGAATCAAAATATACTTTTAAAGATATTGTGGGAAACAGCAGAGGAATGGTTATAGCTAAAGAGCAAGCTAAAAAAGCCGCGGAAACTCCTGCTACCGTCCTACTTCATGGTGAAAGCGGAACAGGGAAAGAACTTTTTGCTCATGCCATTCATCATGCCAGCAAAAGAAAAAATCAACAACTTATCCGAGTAAACTGTTCAGCTTTGGTTGATACTTTATTAGAAAGTGAACTTTTTGGGTATGAAGGAGGTTCTTTTACGGGAGCAAAAAAAACCGGGAAGAAAGGGTTATTTGAAGAAGCTGACAAAGGAACCATTTTTTTAGATGAAATCGGCATGATGAGTTTAAATTTGCAGGCAAAATTGTTAAGAGTTTTACAGGGAAAAGAGATAGTCAGGGTTGGGGGAAGAAATTCTATTAATGTGGATGTGCGAATAATTTCCGCAACCAATATCGACCTGTATCATGCGGTTGAAGAGGGCCGATTTAGAGATGATCTATATTATCGAGTATATGTTATTCCTATTTATATTCCTCCATTAAGAGAAAGAAAAGAAGATTTACCGCTTTTGGTAAACAATTTAATCAGAAAATACAATCAGGATTTTGGTAGAAATATAAAAGATATTTTACCGGAAGCACTGAATATGCTGGCTGAATATTCTTGGCCCGGGAATGTAAGGGAGTTGGAAAATGTCATTGAAAGAGCAGTTATAAATATGAAAATAAGCGAAGAAATCATTTTTCCCAAACATATTTCCTTACTGGAAGGAGTAAATAAATTCAAGGACAATGCCCTAAAGCCGATCCGCAGCATTAATTACTCCTATTTAGATAAAACAAAAACACAAGTTAAAAAAAATAATTTACGAGAAATAAAGGACAGCACTGAAAGAACAGTGATTATAAATGCATTGCAATCCTCCGGGGGAGATAATTTGGAGGCGGCAAAAAAATTAGGGATTAGTCTTAGAAGTTTTTATTATAAAATCAAGAAATTTAATATAAAAAAGAAATATGAATATAATTAATTAATTGAATCAGTATCTCATTTTTCTAAATCGAATTCCTATTGTTGAAATAGTTTGAAAGATTATAAAAATGTAGTTTATGCAATTAATTAGACATAATGCAATTAATGTAAAAAATATGTAACCATTAAAAATAGTTTTAAAATAGAAAGGCAGCTTTATCAATGAATAAAGCTGCCTTTCTATTTATTAATATTATTGGCACAAAAATTGCTTGTATATATTAATAGGGTTTATTTGTAAATTAGAGGTGATAGCTAAAATTGTATAAACTCGATTGAATTGAATAAAAAACAGAAGAAATGGTTTGATAAATAAAAATTAAATTTTTAAATTTACCTAAGTTAATAAGATAAAAATTTGAAGGAGTAAAAAAATGTCAATTAACACTAAAGAATTTTATTCTGAAATAGCTGCAAAAATGGAAGCTTCAGCTATAAGAGAAATACTAAAATTAGTTCAAAACCCGGAAATCATATCTTTAGCAGGAGGAATGCCTGACCCTGAAACTTTTCCGGTTGAAGAAATTAAGGAAATTGTACAGGAAATATTGGACAAGAATAGTGCGAGAGCATTGCAATATAGCGGTACAGAAGGATTGCCCGAATTAAGACAATGCATTTTGGATTATCTAGCCAAAGATAGCATGAATGGTGAATTGGATAATATTATCATTAGCACAGGTTCACAGCAGGGATTGGATTTAGTGGGAAAAGTATTTTTAAGCCCCGGAGATATAGCCATTGTAGAATTACCAAGTTATTTGGCAGCTTTAAATGCTTTCCGAAGTTATGGCGGTGAACTGGTCGGTATTCCCATGGATGATGAGGGAATGAAGATTGATATTTTGGAAGAAAAATTATCCCATTTAAAAAGCGAAGGGAAAAGAGTTAAATTTATTTACACTATTTCAAATTTCCAAAATCCTGCAGGCGTTACATTATCTCTCTCTCGTCGTAAAAAAATAATTGAAATTGCCCATAAATTTAATGTATTTATAGTGGAGGACAATCCTTATGAAAAATTGAGATTCGAAGGAGAATCAATACCTTCAATTTATTCATTGGAAAAAAATGGTTCTGTAATAAGCCTAGGCACTTTTTCAAAGATATTATGTCCTGGTTTGCGTTTAGCCTGGATTTTGGGTAATAAGGAAATTATTGGAAAGATGACCATATTAAAACAGGCAACTGACTTATGCACCAGTATACTGGGACAATTAATTGCTTACAACTATTGTCAATCAGGAAAATTGGAAAAACATATAGAATCAAATGTTGAGATTTATAGAGGAAAAAGGGATGCTATGTTAGGAGCCCTGGAAAAATATTTTCCACCGGAAGCTACCTGGACTAAACCACAGGGCGGATTTTTCGTAGTTGCCACCTTGCCCGAATATATAGATACTGAAGTAATGTTTAAAGAAGCAATTGAAGAAAAAGTAGCTTATGTGCCCGGCAGTCCATTTTTTGCGAATGGAAAAGGAAAAAATACCATGCGTCTTTCTTTTTGTTATCCAGGTATAAAAGATATAGAAGAAGGAATTAAAAGACTGGGAAAATTAATCAAGAGCAAAATAAAAAAATAAATTGGTTAATTGATTAGATGGTCAGCTAGTTAAGAAAGAGAAAGTCAGGAGTCAGGAGCCGGAACAAAGAAAAGAATAAAGAATAGAGATCGGAAGATAATGGGCTAATCGACTAATTTAATTGATCAATCGGCCAACTTTTTTCACATCATTCCTTACTTATTAATGTATTTAACACTAGCGATTAATTTAATTTAATAAAGAGGTAAATAAAAAATGCTAAAAACTTTTAAAGATGTTCTAGAAAAAGCAAAAAAATATGGACCAAAAAAAATAGCAGTGGCTTCAGCGGCAGCGGAAGATGTATTAACTGCAGTAGAGGCTGCTCGAGCAGAAGGATTGATAAATGCTATTTTGGTAGGTAATAAAAAAAGAATCATTGAAATTGCCGATAAAATAAGAATTGATTTAACTAATCATGAAATTATTGATAAATCAGATAAAAATGAAATTGCTAAATGTGCAGTAGAATTAGTCAAAAACAAGAAAGCTTCAATACTAATGAAGGGAATGATGGGAAGTGCCAGAATTTTAAGGGCAGTCTTAAATAAGGAATACGGTTTGAGAACCGATAGAATGCTTAGTCATGTTTATACCCTTGAAATAAAAAACTACAATCGTTTATTAACTATGACAGACGGAGCCATGAGTATTGCTCCGGATTTAAAACAAAAAGCGCAAATTATTCAAAATGCAATTTATTATGCCCATTCAATGGGAATTGAAAAACCAAAGGTTGCGGTTGTAGCCGCATTAGAATTAGTCAATCCCGATATGCCAGCTACCATTGATGCCGCCTGCTTGTCTAAAATGAGCGAAAGAGGGCAGATTGTGGGTGGAATTGTGGATGGTCCATTGGGATTCGATAATGCTATTTCCAAAGAAGCAGCAAAACACAAAGGGATTAATAGTCCGGTTTCCGGAGAAGTAGATATTATTTTAGTGCCGAATATTGAATCTGGAAATATTTTTGCTAAGAGTTTAGTCTATTTGGCAAAAGCGGTCCCTGCAGGATTACTTTTAGGCGCAAAAGCGCCGGTAGTTTTGGTTTCTCGTTCAGATAGTGCACGTTCAAAATTATATTCCATTGCCTTAGGAGTATTAATGAGTAAGATGCTAGAGAAAAAATAGGGTGAAAGATTTAAAAGAGGAGAATATCAATGTCAAAAGATTATAACATATTAGTTATCAATCCGGGTTCCACTTCTACCAAAGTAGCATTATACCGCAATGAACAAGTTTTATTTAATAAAAAAATTGAACATAAAAGTGAAGAATTATTAAAATATCCAAACATTATTGATCAGTATGAATTTAGGTTAAATATTATTTTAAATTTTTTAGAAGAAAAAAGAGTCCATCACTCCCTGCTTGATGCGGTTGTTGGAAGAGGTGGATTGTTGAAACCTATTTCCAGCGGTACTTATCGGGTAAACAATAATATGCTGGTAGATCTTCGTCGAGGAATAAGCGGCCAACATGCTTCTAACTTAGGTGCATTGCTTGCCTATGGGATTGCTGAAAAGATTTCAGTTCCGGCTTATATTGTTGACCCTGTGGTCGTTGATGAAATGAAGCCGATTGCTAAAATTTCCGGAATGACGGATATTCCAAGAATAAGTATTTTTCATACTTTAAACCAGAAAGCGATTGCCAGAAAAGCTGCAATAGATTTAGGAATAAAATATGAGCATGCGAACTTTATTATTGCACATTTAGGTGGTGGAATTTCAGTAGGCATACATAGTAAGGGAAAGGTAATCGATGTTAATAATGCCTTAAACGGAGAAGGTCCTTTTTCCCCGGAGAGAAGTGGAGGAGTGCCAATAGGAGCCTTGGTGGAACTTTGCTTTTCCGGAAAATTTACCAAAGATGAGATAATGAAAAAAATAAAAGGTAACGGTGGATTGGTTGGGTACTTACAAACCAATGACATGAGAGAAGTCATCAAAAGAATTGAGAACGGAGATAAAAAAACCAAAATGATCCTGGAAGCGATGGCATATCAGGTTTCAAAGGAAATTGGTGCTGGTTCTACTGTTTTAAAAGGGAAAATAGATGCAATCATCTTAACAGGGGGTATAGCGTATGCTGATGAATTTATTAACTTGATCAAAGATAGAATTAGTTTTTTATCTTTAGTTATGGTGTATGCGGGAGAAGAAGAAATGTTGGCTTTATCTGAAGGTGCTTTAAGAGTGTTAAAGGGAGAAGAGGTGGAAAAAATATATTGAGTAAGCGGATAAATATATTTGTTGGTGGTTTTGGGAGCGGAAAAACTGAAATAGCTATTAATTATTCTATAGATTGCAAGAAGAAATATCAACAAGTAGCAATAGTAGATTTAGATATTGTAAATCCATATTTTAGAAGTCGGGAAGTCAAAAAGAATCTGAAGCTTCAAGGGGTGAAGATGGTTTCACCTGAAGGAAAATTAACTTATTCTGATATACCTATTATCTCTCCGGAAATTAAAGGTTTGATTCAGAATCAGGATTTTCGTTTGATTCTGGATGTGGGAGGAGATAGTGTTGGTTCGGTTGTTTTAGGTAATTTTCGAAATTTTATTAAAGATTTTGATTATGAAATGTTTTTAGTAGTCAATACTTTCCGGCCATTTACCCGGAATGCTTCCCAAATCAAACAAATTGCGCGAGAGATTGAACATACTTCCCGGTTGAAAATAACCGGCATTGTCAGTAATCCAAATTTAAGCATAGAAACTGAGGAGAAAAATATAATAGAAGGACATAAGGAGATTATAAAAGCTTCTAAAGCGCTGAATATTCCCATAAAATTTATATGTGTGGATGAACGATTCATGCAGAAAATAAATAAAGAGAATATTAAAGAATCAATATTTTATATAAAACCTTATATGAAATTACCATGGAATTAAAATTCAAAAAGGAGAAAATAATATGGCAAAAATAATTATCGACGAAGAAAGATGTAAAGGCTGTGAACTTTGTACAGTAGCATGTCCAAAAGATATCATTGTAATGGCCGAATATTTTAATAAAAAGGGTTATCATCCTGCTAAACAGATAAATCCGGAAAAATGTACCGGTTGTGCTTTTTGCGCCATGACCTGTCCGGACGTAGCAATAGAAGTATATAAATAAATTATGTAAATGTAAAAAATAAAAATATGTTCAAGGAGGTTAGCAAATGGGAGAAAAGATATTAATGAAGGGAAATGAAGCGATTGGCGAAGCAGCAATTAGAGCTGGTTGTAAATATTATTTTGGTTATCCAATTACTCCCCAAAGTGAATTAACAGCCTATATGGCTAAAAAATTATTGAAAATGGAAAATGCTGCTTTCGTTCAGGCAGAGAGCGAAATCGCAGCAATTAATATGGTTTACGGTTCCGCTTCAACCGGAGAAAGAGCTATGACATCATCTTCCAGTCCGGGAATCAGTTTGAAACAGGAAGGAATTTCTTATATTGCCTGTTCTGAAATACCCTGTGTTATCGTAAACATGCAAAGAGGCGGCCCAGGATTAGGAAGTATACAACCCGGACAGGCTGATTATTTTCAGGCTACTAAAGGAGGCGGACACGGAGACTATCATTTAATTGTTTTAGCCCCTTCTTCAGTCCAGGAACTGGTAGATTTAACCATGGATGCTTTTGATTTAGCAGATAAATATACAAATCCGGCAATGATATTAGGAGATGGTTTATTGGGACAAATGATGGAAGCAGTAGAATTTAAAGAAAGGCCAAAAGTTGACCTGCCGGATAAAAGTGGGTGGACACTTACCGGATGTAAAGGGAGAAAACATCGTTATGTAGTTTCTTTTGATCTGGATCCCGATATTTTAGAACAATGGAATTTGAAGATTGAGAAAAAATATAATTTGCTCAAAGAAAAAGAAGTAAGATATGAAGCGTTGAATTTGGAAAATGCAGATCTGATTATAGTAGCTTATGGTATTGTCGCTCGAATTGCAAAAACCGTGATCCAGCTTGCGAAAAAAGAAGGAATCAATATTGGTTTAATCAGGCCGATTACATTATATCCGTTCCCGGAAAAGATTATTGCGAAAACAGCAGAAAAAGTGAAAAAATTCTTAACAGTCGAGATGAGTCTGGGTCAAATGATAGAAGATGTTAGATTGGCAGTAAACGGAAAAGCTAAAGTTAATTTCTATGGTCGAGTGGGTGGAGTGATACCTTCCCCGCAGGAAATTTTAGAAGAAGTAAAAAAATATATATAGATTATAAATTATCATTTACACTATTTGGAGGTGTTTTATAATATCATGAATAAAGTATTTGGACATCCGGAATCTTTAACAGAGGTTCCTTTTACTTATTGTCCTGGTTGCCACCATGGCATTGCTCATAGATTAGTGGCTGAAGTATTGGATGAGTTGGAAATTAGAGAAAAAGCGATAGGTGTTTGTCCGGTAGGGTGCTCCGTCTTTGCATATTTATTTTTTAATTGCGATATGATCTGTGCAGCCCACGGGAGGGCTCCTGCTATTGCTACCGGAATTAAAAGAACTAAACCTGAAAGCGTTGTTTTTACCTATCAGGGAGACGGAGATCTAGCTTCAATTGGAACAGCTGAAATTGTACATGCAGCAAATAGAGGCGAAAATATCACAGTTATTTTTATCAATAATGCTATTTACGGAATGACAGGTGGTCAAATGGCACCAACTACTCTGGTCGGTCAGGTTACCCAGACCTCTCCTTACGGAAGAGATCCTGAAACCATGGGTTATCCAATCAGAATGGCTGAGATGTTGGCAACCTTAGAGAAAGTTGCTTACATTTCACGAGTTTCTCTTCATAAACCTGCTAATATTATAAAAGCGAAAAAATCAATTAAGAAAGCATTTCAAATTCCATTAGAGGGAAAAGGATTTGCACTGGTAGAAGTATTATCTACATGCCCGACTAACTGGGGATTAAGTCCGGTTGAAGCATCTAAATGGTTGGAAGAGAACATGATTCCTTATTTTCCTTTAGGGGAATTTAAGACTCCCGGGGAGGTAAAGTAAATGTTGGAAGAAGTTATTATTGCCGGATTCGGTGGTCAGGGATTAATGTTAATGGGTAGATTGTTGGCTTATGCCGGAATGCTTGAAGGTAAGAAAGTTGCCTGGATGCCTTCTTATGGACCTGAAATGAGAGGGGGAACAGCTAATTGTACAGTTATTATCTCTTCGGAAGAGATTGCTTCACCGGTTGTAACTAACCCAAAAACATTCATTGCTATGAATAAACCATCTTTAGATAAATTTGAATCATCGATTCAAAAAGATGGTTTAATTGTATTAAACAATTCCTTAATCGACCAGGAAGTAAAAAGAGATGATATAAAAGTTCTTAAGATTCCAGCAAACGACATTGCCAATAAATTAGGAAATTTAAGAGTAGCCAATATGGTTGCTTTGGGAGCTTATGTGAAAAAATCAGGTGTAGTAAAATTAGAGAGCATATTCAAAGCTTTGGAAAAAGCTTTAGCAGGAAAAAATCAAAAGATTTTGGACTTAAATAAAGTCGCTTTAAAAAAAGGCGAAGATATAGCTAAAGAATAAAAAAATATATTGAATAGCACTTGAGTTTTATGGTGTAAAACGGAAGCAGTAATAATAATTTTTCTTGCGATAGGTAGGATATT
>CAZMLS010000031.1:0-17298 GCA_964567215.1 uncultured Atribacterota bacterium
TACAAAAAATTGATATGCAGGCATTTAAAAATATCTTGTTAAAATACCTGTTTAAAGGAGAAGAGCCGATACAGTATCATCTGACAGAAGAAGATTTAGAAGAGGTTAATCGACTGGTTAAGGATAAATATGCAACATGGGATTGGAATTATAGCAAATCACCGAATTACAGTCTATTCAATTCTTCCCGATTTTCCGGTGGAAAGATCGAGTGTTATCTCGACGTCAAAAATGGAATCATTAAGAACAGTAAAATCTATGGAGATTTTCTTTCAATTAATGATATTGCTGACATTGAAAAAGAAATTAATGGTAAAAAATATGGAAGGAAAGCACTAACAGATGCTTTATCAAAATTTAATCTCTTTCATTATTTTGGTGACATCTCCATGGAAGAGATTTTATCTGTATTTTTTGGATAGCTAACAAAGTTATAAAACGATTCAATGTGACAAATAAGTCTTCTGGAAAATTTGTCCGACTTGCCTTTTTTATTATAAAATTATTGTAATAATTTATTTTCAATATTATTTCCCTTCTATTGAAATCTCTCAAGAATTTTCCTATCAGATTTTTTTACTCGCTATAAATAAAAAAACAATATTGAAGATTTTGTAAGAAAAAAAAGAGGATTTTTTTAAATATTATAGTATTTTAATATAGATGGTGTTTTTTAATCGAAAAAAAATAATTGAGATGAAAAAGTTTTAAGAAATATAAAAGGATGAATTATATGAAAATAGGATTATATCATTTAGTTTCTAATATACATGATGAAGCTTACATTGATAAAAGCTTACATCACTTTAAAAAGGAAATTGAGGGTAAATTAGGATTTAAATTTATAGATATTGATTTAAAGGACTTTAAAAACAAAGATTATTTCCCACTTATTTTTGTAAAATCCGGTGGAGTAGAAGGTAAATTTAAAAAAATCTTCGAGCACATTAATGGCCATTATTGGCTATTGGCCGGTAACTTACACAACGCATTACCTGCCGCATTGGAGATTGCAGCATTTTTAAGGGAAAAAGGAAAAAAAGTGGAAATTATCCACGGAGATAGTAACTATATTGCCCATCGTATAAAAGATTTAAGCAGGGTGTGGGAAGTAAAAAATAAATTACCTTCCATTAAATTAGGAGTTATTGGTAAACCGTCCGATTGGCTCATAGCCAGTGATGTAGATTATAAGAAAGTGAAAGACAATTTAGGAATTTCATTAATTGATATTAAAATAAATGAATTAGTTAAAGAAATTAAGCAAAAACATCATTTTGATCATCCCGAATTAAATGATATAAAAAATAAAACGTTTAATAGAAAATCAATTAACGGAGCATTAAAAATTTATGACGGATTTAAAGCTATTGTAAACAAATATAGATTTGACGGTATTACTGTGAGATGCTTTGATCTAATAGAGAGATATAAAAATACCGGATGTCTGGGTCTTTCTTTACTCAATAGTGAAGGAATCATTGCCGGATGCGAAGGAGATATTCCTGCTACGATATCCATGCTTATTCTCCACCTTCTAACCGGACAACCGGTTTTTATGGCTAACCCTGCAAGTGTTGATAAAAAGAAAAATGAGGTTGTCCTGGCGCATTGTACCATTCCTTTGAATATGTCTGATACTTTTCGTTTGGATACTCACTTTGAATCCGGATTGGGTGTTGGGATAAAAGGTCATATTCCGGAAGGGAGAGTCACTATCTTTAAATTATCAGCGGATACCCGAACTTATTTTGTGTCAGGTGGAGAAATTTTGGAAAATTTAAGTAAAAAGAACCTATGCCGAACTCAAATAAGATTAAAAATGGATGAAGATGTGGCATATTTTCTGCAAAATTCTATCGGGAATCATCATCTGATATGTCGTGGGGATTACCATCCGTTGGTCAGGGAGTTTTTTAATTGGTAAAATCGGAATATTAAGGAGATAAAAAATAGTGGAATTTAATAAATCACGTTTTCTCTCCATGGAAATGGTTTTAACCATGATTACTAAATTAATTCGAGAAGGAGGAAAAAGATGAGTGATAGAATGAGACCGATTTCTTTTGAGGCTTTACTGCAATGGATAATCGGAGAATATCGGTCGCAAAAGACAATTTTTGGGATTCCGGAATTACAGTTTTTTAAAAAAGAAAATCAGAAAAATATTCATATATTCGAAGAGGAATGCGGTATGCCTTTGGGACCCGCCGCAGGACCTCATACCCAATTGGCTCAAAATATCATTACAGCTTATTTAGTTGGCGGACGTTTTTTTGAACTAAAGACCGTACAAAAGCTTGATAGCCTGGAATTTGAAAAACCATGTATCGATGCCCGCGATGAAGGCTACAATACCGAATGGTCTACCGAATTGTCACTGAAACAGGCATATGATGAATATATTAAAGCCTGGATAATAATTCACTTTTTGGAAACAGTTTTAAATGAAAAGCTTCCTAATAAAAAATCTTTTATATTTAACATGAGTGTTGGTTATGATCTGAAGGGAATTAAAACACCGGGGATGGACTCATTTATTAATAATTTAATAGATGCTTCAACACACCCGTCATTTAAACATTATCTGGATGTTTTGGAACGTTTTATTTCGAGTAGGACTTTCGCAGAAATTTTCTCAAATCAAAAGAAAATCAAAGATATTAAAAACATTATAAACCTGATTTTGCCAAATATTACCCGGTCGGTAACTCTCTCAACCATGCATGGATGTCCTCCGGAAGAACAGGAATCGATTTGCAGATATCTGATTGTAGAAAAAAAACTGAATACCTATGTCAAGCTAAATCCAACGCTTCTCGGGTATAAATTCGTTCGAAAAATACTGGACGAACTTGGATTTAATTATATTATGATTAAGGAAAATACCTTTACTCAGGATCTTCAATGGGATGATGCCATAAGTATGATAAAGCAACTTAGCGGGTTGGCCACAGAACATGGAAGGCATTTTGGTGTAAAGCTTTCTAATACTTTGGGGACCGTTAATAATCTCGGAATTCTACCTGGAGATGAGATGTATTTATCAGGACGAATTCTCTTTCCTCTTACCATTCATTTGGCTTCACGTTTGTCGCGTGAGTTTAAAGGGACTCTCCCGATATCTTATTCAGGAGGAGCATCCCAACTGAATATCACCCGGCTTTTTGAAACAGGAATTAAACCGATTACGGTGGCTACTGATCTTTTAAAACCCGGTGGTTACCTGAGAATGGCAGAAATGGCTCGAAAATTAGAAACAAAACTTCAAGAAAAAAAACAGCAAAATATAATCGACCTTAAAAAACTTGACTGTCTTGCCAAAGACAGTCTTAAAGAAGATATTTACCGAAAAGAATGGAGAGGGACAAAAAAAGTTTCCGTAGATAGGGAATTACCATTGACCGATTGCTATATCGCTCCTTGTGTTGTTTCCTGTCCTATTCTTCAAGATGTTCCGGAATATATCCGGTTGACCGCCCGGGAACAGTATGATAAAGCTTTAGAATTAATTTATACAAAAAATCCTCTTCCAAATATTACCGGTTATATTTGCGATCATCAGTGTATGTTCAACTGTACCCGTCTGGATTACGAGGGAGCGGTAAATATTCGGGAAGTAAAGCGAATTGCTGCAGAGCATGGAAAAAGAGGAATACGTTCTGATGATAGCGTAACAAGGCAGCTTGATGCAAAAGCTGCAATAATTGGAGCTGGACCGGCAGGACTGTCTGCAGCTTACTTTCTTGCAAAAGCCGGGTTTAAAGTTACTGTATTCGAAAAGCAGGATTCTCCCGGTGGTGTTATAAGTCATGTACTGCCAAATTTTAGGATACCTGTTTCAGCAATTGAAAGGGATATAGCTTTTATAAAAAATTTGGGAGTGAATTTTAAATTTGGCGTATCGGAAGATTTTTCCATTTATGATCTAAATATCAAAGGATATAAATATATTTTTATAGGTATTGGGGCAGAGGTTTCGCGAAAATTAGAAATAGAAGGCGATCATCATCGTATCCATGATTCTCTTGATTTTTTAAAATCTTTTAATAAAGAGCCAAATAAAATCCGTCTGGGAAAAAGCGTAGCGGTAATAGGTGGAGGAAATACTGCAGTCGACAGTGCATGTTCCGCTCTCAGAGTAGAGGGCGTTGAAAAAGTCTATATAATTTATCGACGCACCAAAAATGAAATGCCGGCAGATAGAGAAGAATTTGATCGGGCAATAAGGGAGGGAGTCATCTTTAAATCTCTGCTGTTACCGGAATCATATTCAAGAGACGGGGTTTTGAGATGTCGAAAGATGGATCTGGGCGAACCCGATTCCAGTGGTCGAAGGCGTCCTATCCCAACTAAAAAAACCGAAGAAATCATTGCAGATTCCCTAATTAGTGCAATCGGAGAACTGGTTGATTTTAAGTCTTTAACTGCCTCCGGATTAAAACTTAACGCGGAAAATGGCGTATACGTAAACCCGGAAACCCTTGAAACGAATGTAAAAAATGTTTTTATCGGAGGAGATGCTCTGAGCGGTCCTTCAACAGTGGTACATGCCATTGCTGATGCACGAAAGGCGACGGATGAAATTATAAGAAAAGAGATACCAAAATGGACAGATAGGGATTTGGAGTTTAATATCGGATTTGATAAACAACAGCAAAAAAGTGAGATTTATAGTAAAAAGGGGCGCATAATACCGGAAATTATTTCCCGCGATGATCAGATAATTGCAAAAAACGAAGGTGATCGTTGCCTTGAATGCAGTTTTATTTGTAATAAATGTGTGGATGTCTGTCCGAATCGGGCAAATATTGCGATTTCCGTCGATAAAAATGATGATTTTAGCGATAACTGGCAGATACTTCACCTGGATGCTTACTGTAACGAATGTGGAAATTGTGCTACTTTTTGTCCTTATGCGGGAAAACCATACAAGGACAAATTGACTCTCTTTTCAAGCGATGAAGACTTTAATAACAGCACGAACAGCGGATTTATAGTAACAGGTTCTTTGGATAATCAGATAATAACTCTAAGGTTGAGTGATAATCTTTGGACATTGAAATTAGATAAATATGGTAAATTGATTCCTTTAGATTTTAAATATCCAAAAGATTATAATGTTAAAGAGTTTAAAAAAATTAGCATAATAATTAGTACTGTTTTAAAAAAATACAATTATTTAATTAATGGTTTGATGAGTTGAGTAGCAGAAGAATACTACTTTTTTGGTGTTAAAATATTGATAGTAAGCTAGGAGGTGGAAAATTCAGTTTATGGAAGAATTTCGAAAAGAATTAAAAAAAATAGAAGATTTTTCTAAAAGTTATTCTGTAGGTCGGAAAAATATTATTTTGAATCGCCATTATTTTGTTCCGCAAACCATTAAAGAAACATTAGGAATTTTAAGTGAATACGGAAGAGATATCAAAATATTAGCTGGGGGGACTGACCTGTTAGTTCAATATTATGATCAGCTCTATGAGGTTGGTTCTTGGCTGGATTTAAGAAATATTGAAGAATTAAGAGAGGTTAAAATACATAAGAAATACATGGTTATTGGAGCAATGGCTACACACACACAACTGGAAATATCAGAAGAAATCCAAAAATATTTTCCGGTTTTAAGTCAGGCGGCAGCGGATATCGGTTCTCCTCAAATTAGAAATCGTGGAACCATTGGAGGTAACATTGTAAATGCCTCTCCGGCAGGGGATTTATTACCACCTTTAATGGCTTATCAGGCGCAATTTAAATTGGTGTCAGCAAAAAAAGAAATGCTTATTCCTGCTGAGGAATTTTTTCTTGGACCCAAGAAGACGATACTAAAATCAAATCAGTTATTAACTCAAATAATCCTTCCTCTTCCTACTAAAAAAACCTATGGAAGCTGGATAAAAATTGGAAAGAGGAAAGCTTTAATTATAGCGACAATAACCCTGGCTTTAGTGGTAAAAATGGATGAGAATGATGAGGTAATAGAAGATGTAAGTGTCTGCCTTGGTTCTGTGGCACCGACTCCTGTAGAAATAAAAGAAATTAAAGAAAAAATAATCGGTAAAAATTTTAAAAAACTGGATTTCAATCTATTAGGGCAAATAGTAGAAGATAAAATTTCTCCCATTGATGATATCAGAGGGACTAAAGAATACCGTAAAGATGTGGCCAGGGAGATAATGATAAACGCTTTAGAAGAAGTAGAATTGTCCAGCAGGAGGGCTGTTAAATGAGTAATATATTAATAGAATTTACCATAAACGGTAAAAAAAGAAGAATGCAAACTACACCCTCTACCAGATTGTTGGATCTAATCAGGGATGATTTACATTTAACAGGAACGAAAGAAGGGTGTGGAAAGGGTGAGTGCGGGGCTTGCACAGTCATTATGAATGGTGAATTGGTGGCATCCTGTTTAGTATTGGCCCCTCAAGCTGACGGAGCAGCACTCACTACAATTGAAGGGATAAGCAATGGAGAAGAACTGCATCCTATCCAGGAAGCTTTCATCGAAACCGGTGCGGTCCAATGCGGATTTTGTATACCGGGAATGATATTGGCAGCTAAAAAAATATTAGAAAAGAATTTTCACCCTGACGAAGAAGAAATCAAGCGGGGCATTTCAGGAAATATTTGTCGTTGTACCGGTTATCAAAAAATATTTGATGCTATAAAATTGGCTGGAAATAAACTTTCAGCTTTAAATAGTGGAAAGGTCGGGAAAGATGAGTAAACAATATGTAGGCAAAAATATTTACAAAGTAGATGCTCAAGATAAAGTAACCGGTAAAGCTCAATACTCTGATGATATATACTTTGATGATATGTTGCATCTTAAGATAAAAAGAGCCGTTCACCCGCATGCTTATCTTTGCAAACTGAATATAGAAAAAGCAAAAAAATTACCGGGAGTAGTAAAAATTATTACTGCAGCTGATGTTCCACATATAAAAAATTTCGGATTAATTATAAAAGACCAGCCGGTACTGATAGGTATCGGAGAAAAAATGCGTTACATGGGAGATGCTTTGGCTATTGTAGTGGCTGAAAGTAAAGAGATAGCCTCAAAAGCAGTTAGATTAATAGAAACAGAAGTAGAAAAATTAGAGATCGTTTCTAATCCTCTTCGTGCAATGGAAGATGATGCTCCTTTAATCCATAAAGATGGTAATGTTTTATCGACCCATTTTTTAGAAAAAGGGGATATAAAAAAAGGTTTTTCAGACGCCGATATCATTGAAGATAACGTATACAAAACAACTTTTATTGACCAATTACCTCTTCAAGTTGAAGCAGGTGTTGCTTATTACGATAAAGAGAGCGAAAATATAAAAATATGGGCAGCTACTCAATGGCTTCATGATACGCAAGCGGATATTGCTCAGTCTATCGGTTTTCCCAAAGATAAAATCAGAGTGATTCAGCCGGTTATTGGTGGCGCATTTGGTAAAAAAGAAGATATTTCGGTTCATATTCATCTGGCTTTAGCGGCTATTGCTACCAAAAGACCGGTAAAATTATCCTACAGTAGAGAAGAATCAATGATAGCTCAATCCAAAAGACATCCCTTTATTATTCGTATAAAAAATGGCGTTACTGAAAAAGGATATTTAACAGCCTGTCAAGTTGATGTTATTGGAGATACGGGTGCCTATGCTTCAAGCGGATTGGCTGTCGTTCATAAAGGAATGTACCACTGTACAGGTCCGTATAATATAGATAATGTCAAAGGTGTCGCCCGTGCTGTTTATACCAATAATACCTACTGTGGAGCCATGCGTGGTTTTGGTACCACCCAGTTGGCTTTTGCCTATGAATCCCAAATGGATATATTAGCTTATAAATTAGGCATGAATTCTGTAAAATTTCGTTTACAGAACGCTTACGATATTGGCTCAAAAACACCCAATGGACAAAAATTAACCCGGAGCGTTGGAGTAAAAAAGACGATTGAGGAAGCAGCAATGATGGCAGACTGGAAGAGAGGTATAAAATGAAAAAACAGGGACGGGGAATGGCAACCATTATGTTTGGTTTTGGCTATGGAGAAGGATTTCCTGATCACTCTATTGCTTCAGTAGAAATAGAAGAGGAAGGGAATATTTTAATTAGAACTGCTGCTGCAGATGTTGGCCAGGGAGTACTGACCGTAGTTACCCAGATTGCAGCTGAAGTGCTGAAAGTAAAACCGGAAATGATTAGGATTATTCGGGGAGATACACATTTAACTAAAAATTCAGGTTCAACTTCTGCTACCAGGCAGACATATTTTACCGGAAATGCAGTTAAAGAGGCAGCAGAGGGATTGTTAAGTAATATTTATCATTATGCCAGTATCCACTTTGTAACCAATCATGTTGATTTGGATATTGAAAACGGTTATATTTTCAGAAAAGATAATCCGGATAATAAATTAAGCTATTGGGAATTAGCTAAAAAAGTAAAAGCAAAAGGAAAAAGCTTGAAGGCAGAAGCCTCATTTTTCCCGGATACGGACAAACCTGACAAAAAAACCGGACAGGGTGAAAAATTATATGTAGCCTATACTTTTATTACCCAGATTATCGATATATCAGTTGATACAGATACCGGTATAGTTGATGTCCTGCATGTTTATACTGCTGCAGATATTGGTAAAGCCATTAACCCGCAAAATGCGGAAGGGCAGATAGAAGGAGGAACGGTTCAGGGAATCGGGATGGCTTTGATGGAAGAGCAGGTCATTAAAGAAGGTATTACATTAAATGCGGATCTTACCGGATATTTGGCTCCCACTTCCATGGACATACCTCAATTTACTAGTCGATTTATAGAAAATGAAGATTCAGACGGACCTTACGGAGCTAAAGGAATTGGTGAACCGGGTTTGATTGCTGCTGCTCCGGCTATAGCTAATGCGATATTTGATGCAATTGGCGTGAGGATTTTTGATCTTCCGATCACACCGGAGAAAATATTAAAAGCTTTAAGAATAAAAGAGAAGATATTAATTACTGATTTAAAAAATAAATAACCTGGTTTTTAAAAAGTCTACGAACACGCCCGTGGAGCATAAAGTGTAAAGAAACAATAGAGATAGAGATATAGATACAAGACAAGTATTAATGAAACCAAAAAGGAAAAGAGTTTGAAACCAAGATATAAGATATTTATTTTTTTATTATCTTTTTTAATAACTATTTCTCTTTTAATTTGTATAGCCGGTGCTCGCACTGGTATTTGGGAAGAGATAGGTCAGTTCCCGGGATTTTCGGGAGTCTTGATAAAAGATTTAAACACTCAGGAAGTATTATTTTCTCACAATGAAGATAAACTTTTTACCCCGGCGTCTCTTACTAAAATATTTACCCTGCTGGTTGCCCTGGAAACCTTTAATAAGGAGTATGCTTATCCCACTTCCTTCTATTTTTCCAGCACCACTCCGGGAGAGATAAACGGAGATCTCTATGTGGTAGGTAGCGGAGATCCCACTCAATCCCCGGCAGTAATCAGAAAGATTGCAGATGCTCTGGTGGAAAAATATAATCTCAGGCATATCTCCGGAGATATTATATTGGACAATTCAAAGTTCCTGCCCGAAGAGTTTTTAGGAAGAGGATGGATGTGGGATGATAAAAATCCCCTGATCGGAGCTTTAACTGTAAAAGGATGTGAAGTCAAGGAAAAACAAAATTCTTATCTCAATACCATGCCTTTGCTCTGGGGAAATATTTTTTTCGGGGAACTATCCAAAAAAGGAGTAAAGATAAAAGGAGATATCCGGATTGGAAAAATTCGGGAAGATTTAAAGGTAAAATATATTCATTATTCTGATACCCTGGATAAAATATTGGCTTATATGATAAAAAAGAGTGATAATCAGAGTGCTGAAAATATTTTTCGTACCTTCGTTCTAAAGGATAATCCTGAGAGTGAATTCCACACTATCGCTCAAGCTATTGCTTCCTTAGAAGAAGTTATTGATACAACCCTGGATGTAAAATGGGGAAAAGATTATATTGTTGTAGACGGCTGCGGGCTTTCTGAATATAATCTTATGACCCCTGCTCATCTGGTAAAAGCAATTACTTATCTTTACCAAAAGTATGATTTTAAGATAATGGATTATTTTGCTAACACCAAAGAGAGCGGGACTTTAAAAGAGCGCTTGCCTTTTCAGGTATGGGGCAAAACCGGGACTTTATCTTCGGCTTCAGCTCTGGCTGGCTTATTGCAGACCAAAAATAAGAGATGGGTAGTCTTTTGCCTTATGGAAAATAATTTTATATTTGTAAAAGATGAAAATGGCCCTAAAATCTTTGAAAACAAAATAATAAAATACATTTACGAAAATTTTTAAATTAGTTTAATAACTCTAATAAATTTACATTGAAAAGATGTATTGCTGTCTGCCTCTCATTAAATATTAAAATTCTCTTCGATTCTGCTATCTTATTTTACTTTTATTGTAGTTTTATTCTTTAGATAGAAGGCTGGCTCTGTTAACGGCTTTTTTGCCGTACTTTTCTCTGATTTCATCTAAAGATTGTGTCAATTGTTCTAATTTATCCTCTTTTTCTCCGAGTAAACTTAACTGTTTTATGGCATGATTAGAAGTTAATTTAGAAAGTTTAATACCTAAAAGCCTGACACCACCCTTTCTAATATTTATTTTTTCTAAAAGTTTTATAATTTCCTTAAAGATAATTTCATCAATATTGGTAGGATTTTCCAGTGTAGTTGATTTATTTAATGTAGTGAAATTTTTAAATCTTATCTTTAAAGTAACAGTTCTGCTTTTATAACCCTTTTTTCGTGATGTATAACCCACCATCTGAGAAATTTTTAACAATTCTTTAATTAAGATTTCCTTTTTGATTATATTTGTAAGGTAAGTGGTTTCTTTACTAATAGATTTTATTTCAGAGATAGGAGTAACCGATCTTTTATCTAATCCTTGAGCTAAAAGTTTTATCTTTTTTCCATTTTTACCTAGAAGATCTTCTATGATTGGATCGGGCATTTCAACTAATTGTTTTACCTGGTAGATGCCGGACTTTTTTAATAGTTTTTCTGTTTTTTTACCGATACCCCAGAGCGCGGAGATGGGGAGAGGATAAAGAATTTTTTTAATTTCATCTGAGTTAATAATAAAGAAGCCATCCGGTTTTCCCAAATTAGTGGCTATCTTGGCAAGAAACTTATTCTTTGCAATACCGATTGAAACTTTAATGCCTAATTCTTTATAAACTCTTTCTTTAATTTTCCCCCCTATGATCTTAACAGGTCCAAAAAGTGATTCGCATCCGGAAACATCTAAAAAAAGTTCATCAATGCTAATTGGTTCTGCCAAAGGGGTGTACTCCTTACATATCTCAAAAAACATTTTTGATACTTTCACATATTTTTTCATTTGAGCAGGGACAAAAATTCCCTTATGACATTTTTGGCGGGCTTCCCAGATAGGCATGCCGGCATGAATACCATATTGACGGGCTTCATAAGAAGCAGCACAAACAACTCCCCGATTAGTATTACCGTCTTTGCCGCTTATCCCTCCTACAATAAGAGGTTTTCCTCGATAAGCTGGGTTATCTCTTTGCTCTACTGAAGCAAAGAAGGCATCAAGATCCAGATGAATGATGGATAGGTGACGGTTATCACTCATTGTTTTAGTTCCTTTCTAAATAGAAAATAGGTTTATAGCAAAACCCGTCTTGCATACTGTATTGAGAGTGTACATATAGGTGGACCATGTTCATTTTAAGATTCCTTTCTGGTTAATTCGTCGTTAGCAAATAGTGAAAACAGTATCTCGATACTCGATACTATATATCTGATACTGTCTTTCTCCTGAATCCCTCTTTCCTAACTATCTTGGTTTTTTTCTTTTCTTTTTCTTTCTTGACTTGATACTCGATACTATATACTACATACTATTTTCCTCCTGTTTTCTTAACCAATTTAAAACATATGTTTAGCTAAGGGGCAAAAAAATATAAGCAATTTTTCTTTAATCCTCTTCCTCTTTTTCCTGTTCCTCTTCTTTTTCTTTAATTTTCCCTGCCTTGATTTCTTCTTTTAGAAGTTTAATTAGCATCAAGGCATTTTTAACAGCTTTTCCTTTATAATGATTGTTCATAAAAATATACTGGTCTTCCGTTTTTTCAACAATGTTATTTATTTTAGGTACCCATTCTTTTAATTCTTCCTCGCTATAAAGATAATCATATCTCTGGTAAGCTTTTTCATGTTTCCACCAGTTGGCTTTATTCCGGCCATGAAACCTGACATACCCTATACGAGAAGTCGTTTTTTCTATAGGGGGAATTAATCCGTTGAGTTGAGGTTGATCCACGCAACAAAACCCTATATCATTGCCTTTTAAAATTCTAAAAGTTTCATTAGTAATCCAGTAAGAATTTCTAAACTCTACTACTAGAGGTATATCTTCCATCCTATCTTTAAAGCGGAGAAGATAATCGCGGTTGAAGGAGGTATTATAAAAAGAATAGGGGAATTGAGCCAGTACACAGGAAAATTTATTAGCTTCCAATAGAGGTTTTATTGATTTTTTAAAATCAGCAAAAATTGTGGGATTTTCTTCCCGGCTATGTGTCATTTTTTGATTGGCTTTCACCACGAATTTAAAATCAGCAGGGACTTTTTGCTGTAAGTAATAAAAAGCTGCCGGGTGGGGAATACGATAATAAGTAGAGTTAATTTCGGTCACTTTAAATTTTTGCGCATAGAGATGAAGCATGTCTTTTTTATCGGTATTTACAGGATAAAAAGTTCCTATCCAATCTTCATAACTAAAACCGGAAGTCCCTACGTATAGCATGATAATCTTTATTCTCCTTCTCGAAACCTTCTTAAAATGCCGATGACTTTGCCCAGGATTATAGCTTCTTTAGTGACGATAGGTTTGTAAAGAGAGTTGGAAGGTTGCAAGATTATTTGTTTATCCTTTTTGTATAATCTTTTAACTGTAACTTCTTCCTGGTTTAGAAGAGCGATGACAATGTCGCCGTTACTTGCATCTCGTTGTGGTTTGACCATTACATAATCTCCATTAAGGATGTGGTCTCCAATCATGCTGTCTCCTTCAACTTTTACCATAAAGGTTTCACTATTTCCGGAAAGTTTTTCCGGTATAGGGATATATTCGGTGATATCCTTTAAGGCCAGCAATGGGTCTCCGGCAGGCACAATACCCATGACAGGAATATTTTTGGTTTGAGGTATAATTCTGATAGCTCGCGATTTATCTTTTTCTCGTGTAATATAACCCTTTTTTTCCAGAATGGTAAGGTACTTATAAGAAGTAGCTGAAGAAGTAACTCCTACCAATTTACCAATTTCTCTTATTGTAGGGGGGTACCCGGTTTCTTTTATTTTTTGTTTAATTATTTCAAGTGCCTTTTTATGATTTGGGGAAAGAGAATTTTCTTGCAAAATATTAAACCTCCTTAAGGTATTTGAACAATAGTTGTATGCGATTATTTGTTTGCTTATATTATAATAAAACAAGCATTTCTTGTCAAATTATTTTTTTGACATTATTTTTTGACAATTATACAAACATATGATAAATTTATCATATTAAAATATTGTTTAGATATTTTTTATTGTAAAGAGAATTTTATCTAAACTAAATTTTAATTATGAAACTTTTTTGTTAAATATATCTTATAAATTAGAGGAAGATAAAAATTTTATAAAAATCGTATCTATTTGGTATAGGTAAAAGGGAAGCAATCGAGATGAGATGTGGATTAATAAATAGTAAATTAAATAGCATGGGTCGCAGAAAAATTTTTTTGTTTTTTATTGTGATTCTTTTCACTTTCTTTTGTAATATCAGCTTATTTGCTTCCGAATCTTCAGATCCGTCCAAATTTCCAATTTATGTAGCTGTATTTTTTGAACCGGGGTGCCACGATTGTGAAAAAGCAGAAAAAATGCTGGAAAAATTAACCAAGGAATATCCCGATACTCTGTTTATCAAAAGATTCGATATTTCCCTGGCAGAGAATATGGAATTAGCTGAATCACTGGGAGAAATTTATCATATGCCGGAAGAGGAGAGGCTGTTGGTTCCGGTCATTTTCCTTGGTGATGAATACCTTTTTCGTCAGGATATTACGCAAGAAAATATGATTAGTTTGATTCAAAAATATAAAGATGTTGAGATAATTCCACCCTGGGAGAAAATGAAAAAAGATAATTCCCAGAACAGACTAATCAATCGTTTTCAATCTTTTGGTCTTTTTGCAGTTGCCTTTAGCGGATTAATCGATGGCATTAACCCTTGTGCTTTTGCAACTATTATTTTCTTTATATCCTATTTAACGCTGATTAATCGAAAAGGTAAGGACTTACTATGGGTGGGTGGTATGTTTACTTTTGCTGTTTTTTTAACCTATTTTTTAATTGGCACCGGAGCACTAAAAATCATTACATCATTATCATTCCTTCCCCTGGCTCGAAAAATATTTAGTATTGTCGCTGCTGTGATTGCCATTATTCTGGGCATCATCAGCTTGCAGGACTATCTTCGTTTTAAGGCGAGTGGAGAAACCAAGGATGCAAAATTGCAACTTTCACCTTTTTTAAAGAAAATGATCCATTCAACCATTCGGAAGAATGTGAAGCTTGGTAACTATATTCTGATGGCTGCTGTTACCGGTTTTATCGTGTCTCTTCTGGAATTAGCCTGTACGGGTCAAATATATTTACCTACTATTATGTTTATCAGTACCATACCAAAACTAAAAGTGAATGCCTTGATGTATCTTTTATTTTATAATTTAATGTTTGTTTTGCCTTTAATTTTTGTATTCTCTCTTACCTATTGGGGGACATCTTCTCAACAAATCGGAGCACTGACTCAGAAAAATTTTGGTATAATTAAGTTGGCAATGACATTTCTCTTTTTTGGTTTAGCCGGACTCTTGATATTCACAGGTGTTTTGATCTAATTTAGGTAAATGGTAGAAAATTGTACTAAATGCAAAAACAACATCAAACTTACAGGTAGAAATATTTTTTCATAATATGTTATTACATATTTAAACTTTTATTCGAATAAAAATATTTTAAGGGTTGTGTGGGATAAATGATTTACTCCGGAATAAAAAAGAATTATCTAATTTTGTTTTTAATCATTTTTATTTTAATTATTAATTTAGAATTATGTCATGCAAATGAAGTAGATTCCACCATTGATGATTCGTTACCGCGTGTCGTTTTGTTGGAACTTTTCGTTCAAGCCAATTGCAGTACCTGTCCCCATGTTGAATTTTGTTTGGAAGATATATTTTGGGAATATGGTTCGGGAAAGGTTATTTTGCTTGAGGAACACCTTTGGGGAGACGGATATGACATTACGGAAACCAATAATCGCTATAATTGGTATGTAACCGAAGGTAAAAAAGGGACACCTGATTTATTTATTAATGGATTAAATAAAAGAATACAAGGATTAGCCTGTGAAGATCTGGGAGAAAATTATGATTATTACTTGGAAATAATTGATTTCGAAGCATCCAAATTAGCTGATATCGAAATATCTGCTGTAAAAAAGATGGTTGATTCAACTATAACGGCAACAGGTCGGGTAAAAAATATAGGCAAACTTGTTTTGGAAAATTTAGCAGTTTGTGGAATGATCTACCGGGAAGGGGAAGAACCGGGATTATCTTATTGGGTGAAAGAAATATTTTCTTTTCAGGATCTACCGCAATTTTTTCCACAGGAAAGTATTGATTTTGAATTTATCTCCGGGTTAATGGTCACAGACGAAGATACGGATTTACATCATGCAGTTATTTTTGTTCAAAATATAGCTTCTAAAGAAGTGCTTCAAGCAGTTTATGTGGAGTAATAATTAGGGAATAGTCGTTAGTATTTAGTATATAGTGAAGAAAAGATAAAGAAGGTTGTAAGTTAATTTAGTTTGCCTGTTCACCGGTTATTTAGTTTAGCGGTTAAAGAAAATTAAAGAATAAGACAAAGAAAAAAGCGAAAAAAAAGAGCACAATCCATCATACCCTACGCCTGAATCTTAATTTTTTAATCCGATACTCAATACTATATACTTGATACTCGATACAGTTTTTACTATTTACTAACGACTAATTTAATTGGTGAATTAATCTTGCTCTTTATCTTAATGGGTTAATGGGTTAATTGGAGAATTGGGTAAATTGGTTAATTAATGAATTTAAAAGGAGGTAATTTTATGAAATATTTTAAAAAAAACCAACTTCTAATATTAAGTCTTCTTATTATTGGATTTATGTTGATGATGTCAAATACGTCTTTTTCCTCATCTTTCAGGAAAGGTTTTCCCGCCCCGGCCTTTACTCTTGAAAACATAGATGAGAAAATCTTTAATTTAGAAGATTACAAAGACAAACAGAAACTTCTTATTCTTTACTTTTGCAACAATGAAAATGAAGATTCTATCTGTGGTATAGAGGAATTTGCCAAATATTTTGAAGAACACATTATTGAAGAAAAATACCAAGTAATTATGATAAATACTCGTAAAGATCTAAAAGAAGAAGATACCAAATTGATTAAAGAATTTTGGGAAAAAAAAGGAATAAATTTTAGTATTTTGTTAGACGCTCAGAGTGAAGTGAGTAATCTTTATAATGTTGAAATGATTCCCACGACTATTTTTTTGGATAAAAATTTAGTGGTAAAGAGAATTTATCCCGGTTTGCACTCCAAACAGCAAAATTTAATGTTTCAATACATGAGTTATTTCCTGGGGGCAGAAAAAAAAGAATCCAAAAAAAAAGAAAAAAAAGAAGATGATGATGATGGATGTAATAGCGGTACATGTGATCCTCCACCCGGATATTAAATTGATTAAGGAATAATTCCTTATTGAAATAAGTGGCATGATTTTCAAAGAAAGGCAACCTGCAGGTTTAAAATACTCTGTTACGGATATTTTTGAGGAGCAAAAAGTTGAAATTAATTTTCTTTCTTCCGGGAAAATTTATGAATTTACTTTTACAATTGAAGGTGTAAACTGGGATGGTGAAAACCTTCATGGAATGATTTTTGTTCAGACACCGGAAGGTCCGACTAAAGAAATATTACAGGCTTATTATGTGGAATAGTAATTTATTAATTAGCTGTTTACTTGGTTAGCTAGTTGAGGAAAGAGAATTCAGGAGCCAGGAATCAGAATCCAGAAAAAAGAAAAGAATAAATAATAGAAGCCATAAATCAATGGGCTAATCGGTCAATCTGAGAATTGATATTAATCTTGATCTTTACCTTAATTGGAGAATTAGTAAA
>CAZMLS010000032.1:0-9925 GCA_964567215.1 uncultured Atribacterota bacterium
AATTTCCCCGCAATTCTATTTCTTATCTTCTTCTTCGCTATATACTATATACTCGATACTATATACTGTTTTTACTAAATATCAATAGACAGGCGGGACACGCCTGTCCTACGGGAGGAAGGAGGTATATACTCCTGGCTCCTGAATTCCTTTTTTCTCTTTCTTTTCTTTATTCTGGCTCCTGACTTCTGGCTCCTGCATTTTGTATTCTATTTTTCTTAACTAACGACTATCTTATCTTGCATTCCTTCTTAATCTTTTTCTCGCTAACGACTATTCACTAACGACTATTCACTATTCACTAACGACTAATTTCCCCGCAATTCTATTTCTTATCTTCTTCTTCGCTATATACTATATACTCGATACTATATACTGTTTTTATACTCTCGGAAATGCTTTATAATATTCCTGTTTAACCCATTTTCTACTGACATGCGTATAAATTTGTGTGGTCGCTATATTTGAATGACCTAATATCTCTTGAACAGACCTTAGATCAGCACCGTTTTCAATAAGATGAGTAGCTAATGTGTGTCTCAAGGTATGTGGGGTAATCTTTTTTTTGATTCCTGCTTTCCCGGCATATCCCTTAATAAGGTAAGATATTCCCTGGCGTGAAAATTTATTTCCTCTGCTATTTAAAAACAGAATATTCTCCTCAAACTCTCTGAGTAATTTAGGTCTACTCTCCTTAAGATATTTTTCTAAAGCTCGATAAGCCATCTTTCCAAAAGGAATTATACGTTCCTTGGAACCCTTCCCCATACACCTCAGCATTTTATTTTCCATATTAATATTATCTATTTCTAAATTTACAAGTTCCGAAACTCTTAAACCGGTAGCATAAAACAATTCTAATATTGCTTTATCTCTTATTCCTAAATTCCCTTTAAAATTATTTTCACTCAGTAAAAGGTTAACCTCTCTTAAGCTTAGAATATGGGGTAATTTCTTACTTATCCGGGGGAACTCTATTAAACTACTGATGTCCTCTTTTATCAAATTCTCGGCTTGTAAAAACCGATAAAACATCTTTAAAGCAACCAGGCTTCTGGAAATAGAATTAACACCTAATTTTAGTTTTTTTAAATATAAGAAATAATTGCTTATCAGTTCTCTATTGGTCATTTGTAAATAACTAAGATTATTTTTTTTCAAATAATGAATAAATTTTATCAAATCATAGCGATAGGCAATGATTGTATTGTTTGCCAAACCTCGCTCTACCGATAAATAATCCAAAAACAATTCTATATTATACTTTAATTTTTTCATTTTAATATTTAACTTCTAAATTGGCTGGTACGATCTGTAACCATATATTTCCGGGGCTCAAAGCAATTCTATCACCTTGTTGAAAATAAAATACTGTTCTGGACTTCATATCTTCTTTTTTCCAAATTATTTTTTCTGAACCTCCTTTAAAAAACAATAACCCTTTCCCTTCTCCGATAAAATCGATAGAGAGCCTTCCTTCTTCATCTACAACTTTCGTTGGAACAAACTGAATGATAATATTATCCACAGCGATTTGCTTTCTGGTTTCGGCGTCTATATGCGGTACATCATTCATAAATCTCAAATATTTCATAGATTCAATTTCATATGTATAAGTTACCGAATAGATATTGTTATAAGGTATGTTAATCGTATTAGTCCTTCGGCCGTTCAAAACTTCGTTTCTATCTGTTTCAAATTGATATTCCTGTTTTTTTATCATTTCAATATAGCCTAATTTATTAGCTTCATTCCTTAATTTTGTAGTCGAGGTATATAAATTATGTGGGGGACTACGGTCTGTTGACCTCCAGAAAGGTTGAAAATCAATAAATTCATTAATATCATCAATTCTTTCTTCTTTAATAAAACTATAAGCTTCTTCACTGCCTCCTACATGAACATATATTGCCTGATGTTCTAAAGATTTACTTACAAAATAAGGTCGAGCACTTCTTACCGGACCAACTATTTCGCTGTCCTGATCATAATAAATTGCTAAAAATCTGGTAATACCTCCCTCGGCTAACACTTCATATACAATATTCGCTTTATCCAAACCGGTTTGAGGTCTGGCACCTTCGGAATTTTCTATCATGATAGATATGGGTCTGCTGCCAAAGGGAGATTCTTTTTCTTTAACCTCCGGCAAAGTTGTAATTTCACCCGGATTAACAATCGTCCCATAAGTAGCTTCAATATTTTCTTCTTCCTTTTTACCTAAATTAACCTTTATCTGAGATTCTCCCGGTTCAAACACCTCTCCTTTTACTTCTTTTCTACTGGTAACGGACTGTTTGAAATATTCTGTAGACACGCTGATATCCTCTCCCGGGATTTTCATTGTTTCAACAGGCTGAGAGATTTTCCGGGAAATGGTTTCAACTTCCGGGATTTTCACTTCAACCCTGGGGGTTCCTTCAGATACTTCTTCCTTCTTTACCACTTTTGTTTGTGTAACTTTTTCTTGAATCTTGGGAGGTTCAGGAGAAACCGGTTCAGCTTTTGGTTTTACCTCTAATTGTGCAACCGGTTTTTTTTCAGTAATTTCCGGTTTCTTTGTTACGGGTTTCCGGGGAGCGGGAATTTCAATCAGGCTCACCAGAGTAAATTCTTCTTCAGGTTGAATTTTTTGAAAATCAAAAGCAATAATATTTCCAAAAGCAAATAATATAAGAATATTTAAGATAATTGAAATTAGAAATGATCTTCCTAAATAACTTTTTTTTCTCTGTATTGAACGTTTTTTTCTGTAACTATATTTGGGCATAAATTTATAATCCCTCAATTTATATTAAATTAATCGTTTGACCAATTATCCGATTTTTCAATTAAATTAAATACTATGTCAATAGTATTTAGTCGTTAGTATTTAGTAAAGAAAATACAAAGAATAAAAAATCAAAAATAAGAAAAATCATTTCTTCTATTCACCTATTAGTCAATAGATCTATTCTCCAATTCACTAAATTACTTTGCATTTTTATGTTTTTATTCTTTTCTTGTGTTCACTGAAAACTGATAACTGTAAACTGAAAACTGAAAACTGAAAACTTGTCTCTTTTTTCTTGCTTTTCCTCACTAAATACTAACGACTAAATACTATTCACTAACGGCTATTTCTCTGCTGGTTGGGTTGCAATGGCAATTTTATCTCCACCACCCTTTTTAATCAAATCCATCACTCTGATAACTTTACCGTGCAGCACTCCTTTATCTGCTTCCAACACAACTGTATTATCCGGCATTTTTTCTAATTCCGTATAAACTCCATCAGTAAGTTTTAAAGGATCAATTAGCTTACCGTTAAGGTAAATTGTATTATTTTCAGTGATAGTAACTGTAATATTTTCCGTAGGTTCAGCTGCAGTGAAATCTCCGGATGGCAAATTCACCCTTACCCTGTTTTCCAGATTAACAAAAGTTGTTGTTAGCATAAAAAATATTAACAAAAGAAAAACAACGTCAATTAAGGGGGTTAAATCAAAACTGGCACTTTTCTTATTCAGATGAGGAAATTTCATAATTTATTTCACCACCCCGGTCTTTTTGATCCAAAATATTATTTTCCTCCACTATATCTTCTCGAGTGAGCAAATCGAGAAGATCTACGCAACTCACCTCCATTTCTCTTATTATTTTGTCAACCCTATTACTTAAATAATTATAAATTACAATAGTAGGTATGGCGATCGACAAGCCAAAGGCTGTAGTTAATAAAGCTTCCGATATCCCACCTGCCAGAGCTTCCGGTTTACCTACACCCATAACTGCAATAACATTAAAGGCTTTAATCATTCCAAAGACGGTTCCCAATAAACCTAATAAAGGAGTAATGTTTCCAATAGTGGCTAAGGTGGAAAGATGTTTTTCTAATAAGGGTATTTCCTGATTAGCACTGTCTTCAATTGCTTCCTTAATCTCTTTTCGAGATTGACCGTATTTCATTAACCCGGCCAGCATGATTTGAGATATGGGAGTAGGACTTTTGCGGCATGCTGAAATTGCCAGATTGATGCTCCCTTTTTTAATTAAATTATTTAATCTAAGAACAAATCTCTTAGTCTTGGTCTTGATACCTTTCAAATAAAACATTCTCTCAAAGAAAATGGTAACTGCCACTAATGAACTAATAAAAATGGGATACATTAAAACCCCGCCTTTTTCAAATACTTCTATTTCAAACATCTTGGATACCTTCCCCCTTTGTTAATTGTTGTTTGTTCGTCAAATTTGATATTTCTTTTCACCGGTTAATAACCTATTCCCCGGGCTGTAAAATAATCAGTCTTTCCTTGACCTTTTTTATATACGTGCTTTCAAGATAATTATCTATTATTCTTTGATAATTATAAATTGCTTTTTCAGAATTTTCTAATTGTTCCCAACATATCCCTGTTATATACAGTATATCATCTGCAAACTGTGAGTCGGAATATTTTTCCAAATAGATTTCTCCGTTTTTAATGGTTTTTTTATATTCATCTTTTTTGAAATAAGAGATGCAAAGTCCGTATAAAGTCTCAGACAAATAAGGACTATCCGGAATTTCCCGAATTGCTCTTTCTGACCAGAGTATATTATCTATCCATTTTTCCTCTCCCAAATACATCTGCGTTAATAAATAAAAAGCTTCCGGCTTATGTGGGCTTTTGGTATATTCATCAATAAAATTTTCTAATTCCTTTTCCGCATTATCCATTTTATCTAAAAGCATATCACCTTTGGCTATCCGGAATTTTGATTCCTCAACATACTCACTATCACTATATTGATCTACAATCTTTCTAAATTCATTAACAGAGGATTGAATTTCATTACTTTCCAGATGAGTCCAGGCGATGGCGTATTGGGCATTAACCGTTACCTCCGATTGAGGATATTGTCGAATATAATTTCTATATTCTTCGCGTGCCAATGAAAATTCTTTTATGTTATATAACGCTTCCGCTGCCATAAATTGCGATTTTCGAGCGATATCAGTTTCAACTTCTGTTGGATTTACTTTTTTAAAATAATCCTTGGCTTTTGAATAATCCGCTAATTTAAAATAAGTCCAACCCATCCAGTAATAACTCTCCATGATAAAGGGAGAATTCGGGAATACTTGAATCATTTGGTTAAACTCAGATATTGCTTCTTTATACATTTTCTTATCATAATATTCAATGCCTAATTGAAAATATGCTTCCTGTGCAAATTCACTTTCAGGGTATTTTTTTCTTAATTCACTAAAAGCGGAAATTTCTTTTTCCCTATCTTCTAATTTTTCAGCAGATTTTCCGATTAGATACAATGATTCCATAGAAGACATACCTTCTAACTCTGAAATAACTAATTTATATTTTTTTAAATCAAATAAATTTTTTCCTAATTCGAAATGTGCAGATTCAATTAAATCACTCTGAAAATATTTTTCTATAAATTTTTGAAATTCTAAAACTGCCCTCTCTTTATCCCCCTGCAGAGAATAAGCTAATCCCAAATCAAAGCTGATTTTCTCTAATAAAGAATCATCTTTTACTGATTTTTTTAAAATCTCAATATTACGGATAGATTCATTAATTTCTCCCGTGTTCAAGTAACATCGGGATAATAAATACTGCATCTCAGCTTTTTGTTCATCCGCGATATCTTCAGAGGTAATTAATTCTTTTAAATTAATAATTGCCTCATCATATCTCTTTTGTTTAAAAAGATTTAGCCCGAGATAATATTTTGTTTGAGATATCATCTCAAATTCGGGATATAAGAAAATTAACTTTTTAAAAATCCTTTCTGCTTCGCTATATTCTGAAATCAAAAGATTTGCCTGTCCCAATAAATAATATATCTCTTGAATTTCATGTTCTTGAAACTGAGGATATACTTTAATAAAATCATTGTAAACCTTGACCACTTTGGAATAATCTTTGATTTGAAAATAGGCTTTCCCTAACTTATATTTTGCTTGAATGACTAAATTACTATCAGGAAATTCCATAATTAATTTAGAAAATCTTTCTGCTGCCAGGGCATATTCTTCTAATAAATAATAAGACCATCCGCTCCCGAAAAAAGCATCATCGGTATATTCATTATTTTCTGAATCAGAAATTACCTTATCATATTCTACCCGGGCCCCGACATAATTTTCCTGTTTGAAAAAAACTTCAGCTAATAAATAACGGGCAGCCGGATAGTCTGTCATTAAATCAAGAGCTTTGTTTAATTCTTCTATGGCAACTTGATAATCGCCTAGAGAGTAAAATTCATAGCCCAGTTTATAATGCTCTTCCGCTTTTCCATCTTCACTATTAGACGTTAAATCCGAAACCTTCCCTCTTTCTTCCCGATATTTATCCATCTGGTCCAATTGAAAATATGAACGTGAGAGATATTTCCGGGCTTTTTCAAATTCAGCATTCATTTCCAAAGATTTGTTAAATGCTTCGATTGCTTTTTCGTATTCTCCATTCAAATAATATTCATAACCGGCATTAAAATATTTTAAGGTTTCCCTGCCAAATTCTTTTTCCTCCAGGCTCCGATTCAAAAAATGTTTGGCTGAATTATCAAATGGATCAAGTTTAATGGCTTCATTCCATTGTTCTATGGCCTGATCAAAATCTGCCAATTCATAAAAAACCAATGCCAAATAGTAATGAGACTCTTTGAATTTCGAATTATAAGCAATGGATTGTTCAAAATTTTTAACAGCCATATCGTAATTCCCTTCTTTATAAGACAAGTATCCCTTCTCATAATATTCATAAGCTTCGCGCCCAATCTTTTGGGATTGTTCACTTTTTTTGATAAGCCAGGAAATATCCTTGTTTTGTGGATCAATCCTTAATACTTCTTCGCTTTCGTCAATAGACAATCCAATTTCACCGATATCATAATAAAGCTGAGCCAGATATAGATGGGATTCCAATAAATCAGGATTATATTTTATGGAAGAATTAAAATATTCAATGGCTTTTTCAAAGTCTTTTTTAGAGTAAAAAGAATAACCTAATCTAAAATAAGCCTGACTGGCTTTTTCATAAATATCTTTGCTTTTCAACTGATTAATTTCTACCAGTTCAATGAAACGGTTTAAACTATTTGCCTCTCTGATCGTCCATCGAGTTTTATTATAAATCTCTGCCAAAAGAAAGTAAGCATCTGCATATTCAGGGTCATCTGCTACTGCTTTTTCCCCATATTCTATAGCTTTAGCCCACAATTCTTTGCTGGGAAAATCTACTCCCTCGTATTCCGCAATTGCTCGATCTTTATAATCGAGAGATCGATTATAATTAGCTAAGGCTTCAATAGAGTTTACAGATAATTTTTTACTTACACTTTTTTCGGTTTTATTTTCTTCAATATTAAGCTCTTTTAAGATAAAAGAATTTAGTATGTTTGCCAAATTAATAATTTTAGTTTCATCTATTGTAAAATCCCTGAAGGCAGTTATCTGACCCGTATGCTGTTCGTATTTTTTTAAGCTTAAACTAATTTCTGATGGTGAAGAATAATAAAAACTACCAAAAAAAATTATTTCACTTCCGAATACTTCATAAAACTGAATTAATAGAGGTTTTTTCATCTCTGTCTGGTCGGGAAATAATTCTTGTTCCCAATAAAATTCTTCTACATCGTTCCTTGATGCAACACTTAGAGAATCATAAAGAGAAAGATGATTAATTAATTTATCTGTTAATTCCTTGCTCAGCCAGCTCCAATCAGATTGTCCGGTTTGATTTGCGAAATAGGAAATGCCAATATTTATAGGAGATTTTTCTTCTGTAGCAAAAACAGGACAAGACATATAAAAAAAACTGCTTAAGGCAAGCAGTAATATTGCGGTAAAAAAAACGATTTTCGCAAATTTTTGTTCTCCTAATATTTTTTTTATTATATATTTTTTAAGTCTTATAATCATTAACCATACCTTATATTCAAATTAAATCAATTCTCCAATTAAATTAGTTATTAGTCGTTAGTGCATAGTCGTTAGTAAAGAAAATGCAAAAAAATAAAATAAATAAAAACTTTAATTAATATATTTTCTTTCTATTTGTCTTATTCTCTGATTTTTTTAACCAATTGACCAATTCACTAATTGGTTAATTAGCCGATTTACCGATTACACAATTAACCAATTCATCGATTAGTTAATTGATATATGTTCTTTTCTCTTGTTCGCTGAAAACTGATACCTGTAAACTGAAAACCTATCTTTTTATCTTGTATTCAAACTTGCACCTTGCAACTCGCAACTTGTAACTTGTATTTAACGCTAACGGTTAATTTAATATTAAAATTATACCCTATTTAGTAATAAAAGTAAAAGGACTTTTCTTTGATTTTAACCATATCTCCTTCCTGAATTCCCTGTTTGATCAAAGCCTTTTCCATCCCCATCTTTTTAATAATTTTTTGAAAATATTCAGTAGCTTCTTCATTATTAAAATCAGTCATAGCGGCAATTTTTTCAATTTCTTTTCCCGAAACACTGTAAATATTATCCTTTTTGGAAATATTAAACCTTGGAGCAAATTTATAAACCACAACTTTTTGTGGTTCAATATCGGGTGTTTCTATTTTTTCACTTTTTGTAATTTCATCTATATGATGAGATAGGCCGTAAATTAATTCTTTTAACCCTTTCCCTTGTAAAGCAGATATAAAATATACTTCTTCATAACCTTCTTTCTTGAATATCTTTTTAAGGTCATTGATATCTTTTTCAGAAAAAAATAAATCGCATTTGTTGACAGCTATCAACATCGGTTTTTTCGCAAGTTTTTCACTGAATTTTTCTAATTCATTATTAATTACCCTTAAATCTTCGAGTGGGTTTTCTTTTTTTATTTTAGAGCCATCAATAATATGCAAAATGATTTTAGTTCTCTCTATATGCTTTAAAAATTTATCTCCCAAGCCTGTTCCCCTATGAGCTCCTTCAATTAAGCCGGGGATGTCTGCGACGATAAAACTCTTAAATTCATCTACTCTTACTACTCCCAGGTTGGGGTCAATGGTTGTAAAAGGATAATCAGCAATCTTTGGTTTGGCTGAAGAAATACGGGAAAGCAAAGTCGATTTTCCTACATTCGGATAACCCACCAATCCTATATCTGCAATTATTTTTAGAGTTAAATTTAATTTTTTTTCTTCTCCCGGTTCTCCTTTTTGAGCAAACCTCGGACGCCTTCTGATTGAACTTTTAAAACGATAATTCCCCTTTCCCCCCTGTCCGCCTTGAGCAATCTTAACCTTTTGATATTCAGTAACTAAATCAGCCAGGATCTCACCATTATCCGCATCTTCAATGATTGTTCCCGGAGGTACCTTAATTGTCAGGTCTTCTCCTTCTTTCCCGGTCTTATTGGTTCCACGACCATTTTCACCTTTCTCCGCTCTTTGATGAGGATGATTATATAGATCTATCAGGGTTCCAATTCTGCTGTCTGCTTCTATAATAATATCTCCCCCTCTTCCTCCATCGCCTCCGTTAGGACCACCTTTGGGGATATATTTCTCTCTTCTAAAACTGATTGCTCCATCGCCGCCTTTTCCTGCTTTGACTTCAATTTTTACTCTATCTGAAAACATTTTATTCTCCAATTTAATAATTAGTCAATTGTCCGATTTGCCAATTAACCGATTTACCGATTTTACGATTAGTGAATTAGTTAACTAATAAATGTTCTTTCTCTTTATTCTATTCTTTATATTTTCTTAACCAGGTAACCAGTTAACCAACTAACTAAATTTACTTGCAACTTGCAACCTTCTTTATCTTTTCTTTACTTGAATCTCGTAACTCGCAATTAGTATCCGAATCTTATCTTGTACTACATACTCGATACTGGATACTATATACTATTTTACTATTATGCTTATTTTATTCCTATAATACTAAAAAACCCTGAGTTTTTAAAAAACTCAG
>CAZMLS010000032.1:10025-17054 GCA_964567215.1 uncultured Atribacterota bacterium
AAGTTAATTAAAAGAAAGTATCGGGTATATAGTATTGAGTATCGAGTTAAGAAAGAAAAAGATAGTTCAAAAAAAATAACTTTCTTCTTTTTATCTAACTACCCCGTTAAAGTTTACGCTAACCCTATTAAATTAGTATCGCAAATTTAACAAAATTAAGATATTTTTCTATTTTGTTTCTTTTATTGCTCTTTAATTTTCCTAACCAGCGAACTCATTTACCGATTTACCCATTTACCAATTACCCAATTAATACATGTTCTTTTTTCTTTGTCTTATTCTTTGTATTTTCTTCACTAAATACCAAATACTAACGACTAAATACTATTTTCCCCCACGCTATAACTATCCGCTATTATCTCCTTCATTTATTGCCCGTAACTGTACGCTGTACGCTATACGCTAACGACTATTCACTATTCACTAACGACTATTTTTATCAACTGGACATTTTCCTGATTTTCTTTACTTCTTTCTTTCTGCCGACCGCAACAACTTCTATTCTTTCCAGATGAATATCTTTAGAGGAAATAATATATATTGTTTTTTTGTTTTCTTTCTCCATTTGTTTAATTAACATCATTTTCGATCCGGATAGCACCTCTTCTACCTTGGGATGAACTGCTAATAATACCGCTTCTGCATGGGAAGTATGACATAGTTCCCTTAATTTGCGTAAAACAATATTGCTAACTGTTTCAGCGGAAAAAACCCTGCCTGTACCTGAACAATAAGGGCAGGCGGTTTTTAAGATTTTTTCCAGATCTCTTCTTGAACGCTTTCTGGTAAGTTCAACCAAACCGAGTTCGCTATTCTGGACAACGTTTGTCTTTGTTTTGTCTTTTTTCAAACTATCCTCTAATTGTTTTATCAGTTTATCCTTATCTTCCTGATTATCCATATCGATAAAATCGATAATGATAATGCCACCTATATCTCTCAATCTTAACTGAAGACCTATTTCTTCGGCAGCCTGTAGATTGGTTTTTAAGATTGTTTTTCTCATATCTTTTTTGCCTACAAATTTTCCGGTATTCACATCTACAACCGTTAAGGCTTCTGCTTGATCAAAAATCAGATAACCTCCGCACTTTAACCATACCTTTCTTTGCAAGGCTTTAGTTATTTCTTTTTCTATACCATATTCTTCGAAAATTGGTTTTTCTCCGGTATAAAGTGATACTCTCGGACCTAATTCCGTAATGGATAATGTCTGCAAAAATTTTAACATATTCTTATAAATTGATCTAGAATTGATGATAATTTCATCTACTTCTTCAGTAAACAAATCTCGAATAATGCGATAAGTAAGGGATAAATCTTCGTGTAGTAACATCGGGGCCTTGGTTTTATTTGCTCTCCTGCTAATCTTTTTCCATAATCGTATTAAAAAATCCAGGTCTGCTAAAAATTCTTCTTCTTCTTTCCCCCAGGCAGCAGTACGAATGATTAGTCCTACTTTTTTAGGCCTTATGGATTGAATAATCTTCTTTAATCTTTCTCTTTCTTTTTCGTCTTCTATTCGGTGAGATATCCCCAAATTAGAACTGTTGGGAATGAACACCAAATATCTTCCCGGTAGACTTATATTGGTCGTTACACGTGCTCCTTTTGGTATGATTGCTTCTTTAACAACCTGCACCATTAATTCCTGATTATTTTTTATATTATCCAGGGCAAGCAAAGAATTAGATTGCCCCATAGAAGCACTTTCCTTCTCGTTCGGCTCCTGACTCGATTTTTCCAGATGAAGAAAAGCATTTTTTTCGATACCGATATCAATAAATGCCGCCTCAATTCCCGGCAAAACATTAATAGCTCTTCCTTTGTAGATATTTCCTACAATTTTATCATCTTCAATTCTCTCAATATGGATCTCAACCATTCGGTTGTCTTCAAAAATAGCTACACGTTCCTCGGTTAAACCCACATCAATAATCACACGTTTATTCATAAAAACTCCTATTTTATTTTAAATTAAATCTTTTATTTATTATAATTTTTTCTTAAAAATCTAAAAATATTTTCAACAGATTATATATATGGTGCTCTGCAAATAATATTTTAGCAAACTAACCACCATTTCTATTTTACCTTAAATCCCCTATTTAGTAAAGATAAGGAATTCGAGTTCACTAGAGTTTACATTGACAATATTCCGGAAACTTAAATATATGAATACAATTAAATATATTACACTATTAAAATAGAAAATGTGATTCAAAATCTAGTTCTTTATCACTTCTTTATCAGCTATAAACATGCCTACTCTTGATATTTCCACAAGGTCAAACGAATAACTATATCTTGATAGCCATGCTTTAATTGCATAATGAGGATTTAAATTTCCATCATTGCCCATTTTTATATCTAATTTTAACATCATATTTCCATTTGTAATATCTGTCTCTTCTATTCTTAAATTTAAAATCAAAGGTCTGATATTTAATTTTTTAATACCTTTTTTGCCTCTTTTATCTATCCAAATTTCTTTTAAGTCTAAATATTTTTCTATATTTTCTCTTATTTCGTTTTTTAAGTTTTCCCTTTCCGTATTTAATTTCATGGTAACAATATAAGTAGATTGATCAATGGATTTAACCAGTGAATCAGTTGAAGATAAAATAATTTTTGCGCAAATTATTTTCAAACCGATGGGCAATTCCCGGTTAAGTTTTTCGGCTAACTCTTCAATTTTCATCTCTTTTTTTAATCTAATGTCAAAATATTCGCTGGTACTGCTGATACCTAACGCCAGAGGGGGGCCAAAAGAAATTCTGAACCGGGGATTGAATCCCAGAGAAATAAGTACCGGAATGTTTGCCCTTCTCAAAGTCCGGGTAAAAACCTGTACCAGGTTGAGATGAGAAATGTATTTAATAGGTCCTTCTTTAATATATTTTACTCTAATTACCTGCTCCAAAATTTATTAAGTCCTTTCTTTTTAGTTAAGATAAATTTTTAATTTATTATTTTAATCTTTAATTTTCTTAACTAATTGTATTTCTTATTTTATTAACTGAAAACTTATTTTTTATCTTATATTTCATTTTCTCTTTATTCTGGCTTCTGACTCCTGGCTTCCTTAATATATTTTTTTAACTAACTAACCAGGTAACAAATATTCACACAGTTCCTACCTGCATTTTTTATTTATTACTCATTACTAGTTACTTCCTTCCTGCTAACGACTATTCACTAACGACTAACGACTAATTTAACATACTCCACATCCGGTACAAACATCAAATCGGCAATCCGGAGTTGTTTCTCCTTTTAAAGCCTTCTTCTTTTCATTCAGGAAATATTCTTTAGTCACTCCACAGGAAATATGTTCCCAGGGTAATACCTCATCTTCTTCTCTCTGACGGTTTGCGTAAAATTCCATTTTAACTCCACAATCGGTAAATGCCTTCTGCCATAATTCAAAATCAAAATGTTCTCTCCATGCATCAAATTTACATCCTGATTGATGGGCTCTCTCTAATACTTTATTTAATTTTCTATCACCTCGGGCAAACACGGCCTCCAGACAACTCCTATTGATATCGGAATAACTATAAGCAATATTTTTTTTCCTTAGTGTAGCATTTAAATATTTTAATTTTTCAGAAAGAAGAAATGCCTCTTCCTGGGGTTCCCATTGAAAAGGCGTATGTGCTTTTGGCACAAAAACAGCAACGCTGACATTAATATTTATTTTTCTCCCGGTAATCTCTTTTCCCAATCGATTAACCCTATTGACTATTTTAACAATTCCTTCGATATCTTCTTTGGTCTCCGTAGGTAAACCTATCATAAAATATAGTTTAATTTTTCTCCATCCCGCTTTTAAGGCTGCTTTAATGGACAAATAAAGGTCTTCTTCCTGCACATTTTTATTTATGACATCTCTTAATCTTTGCGTGCCTACTTCTGGAGCTAAAGTAAGCCCTGATTTCCTTACCCTCTGAACCTGATTAGCTAAATTAACTGAAAAAGTATCTACTCTCAAAGAAGGTAATGAAATTCCAACTCCCTGTTCTTTATACAGATTAATTAATTCGGTAATCAATTTCTCTATCTGGCTGTAATCACTTGAACTTAAGGAGGATAGTGAAATTTCCTCGTATCCTGTATGTTGAAGAGATTCTTTTGCTAAATTCATTAGTCTTTCTACTGATTTTTCTCTTGCCGGACGATACAACATTCCCGCCTGACAGAAACGGCATCCCCGGGTACATCCACGAAAAATTTCCAATGTTACTCTATCATGAACAACATCAATATTAGGCACGATTGGGGAAACAGGGTAATATACTTTATCAAAATCAGAAATGATTCTTTTTTTGATCACCGAAGGATATTGCTTTTTTTTAGGAAGAATGGCTTTTATTTTTCCATTTTTAAAATAACTGACTCGATAATAGGATGGCACATAAATCCCTTTTATAGTCGAAAGCCTTTCCAGGAGATTAGCTCGATTCTTCTTCCCTCCTTCACACCAATGCTTATATACTTCTATTATTTCATGGATAATTTCTTCTCCTTCACCAATGATAAATAAATCAATGAAGTCGGATATAGGTTCAGGATTAAAGGCTCCCGGGCCTCCGGCAATAATTAAAGGAGCATTATCTCCTCTTTCTGCGGATTTTAAGGGGATACCTCCCAGATCAAGTAGATTTAAAATATTGGTATAACACAATTCATGTTGAATAGTAAAACCAACGATATTAAAATCTTTTAGAGGTCGATAGGTCTCTAAAGAAAATATGGGCAAATGATTTTCCCTAAGCAGTTTTTCCATGTCAACCGCCGGAGAAAAAACCCTTTCAGCAAATGCATCCTTACGCTGGTTTATTAATTCATAAAGTATTTTAAAGCCTAAATAACTCATGCCAATTTCGTATAAATCAGGAAAAGTTAATGCAATTTTAACCAAATGATTATTTTTTTCTTCAATTTTTACTATTTCATTTAGTTCTTTTCCTGTATATCTACCCGGTTTTTGCACTTTGTCCAATATTTTTTCAAACAATATTTTTCTTAAATTCAAATCCTTCTCCTTTTGTTTGCTTAGTTTGTTATCTGGCCGCTAACCAACCAAGCAATTCATTATGGGCAAACACAAGGTCTGCCCCTACTTACACCTTGCAACCTTCTTTATATTTCTCATCTTTCTTGATATTTTATTTCTTAACCCGTAACTTCTTTACCTTTTCTTTATTAACGACTAATTTAATCGTCTAACTAAATTAATCAGTTTTATCTTAATCTTAACTGGATAACCGGTAAACCGGCTAACAGGGTAACTAAATTATCTTATATCTTACATTTAATGTTAATGACTAAAATAATTGGGTAATTGGTGAATCGGCTAATTGGTCAATTAATTTCACCACTTCACCTTATGTATTTCCACATTTAAAAGAATCCCGATCAATACTAAGTTAGAAATCATAAAAGTTCCGCCATAACTTAAAAACGGAAGAGGTAATCCGGTGGCCGGTAATATACCCATAGCCATTCCAATATTTACAAAAATATGAAAAAGTAGAAATGCCACCGCACCGGAAGCCAGCAAGCTCCCTAATAAATCTTTTGCCTCCCTGGCAATTTTTATTCCCCGCCATAAAATAATTGCGTAAAGGCCTAACAAAAAAAGAGTACCCAGAAAACCTAATTCTTCTCCGACAACTGAAAAAATAAAATCTGTATGCTGAGCCGGTAAAAAATGCAGCTGGCTCTGTAATCCGCCAAATAAACCTTTTCCTAAAAGCCCGCCTGAACCGATTGCTATTTTTGACTGTATGACATTATAACCTCCACCCAGGGGGTCTATATTGGGATTTATAAAAAGTATAATCCTTCTTTTTTGATATTCCTTTAAAAATATCCACAGAATCGGGATAGAAGAAAGTGCTGTGAAAAAAACGGTTGCCAAAAATTTAATTTTTACCCCTACTACAAATAACATAATAACGAGGATTGCCATATATACCAATGAAGTCCCTAAATCCGGTTGCATAAACACCAATAAAATAAATAACCCTGTATAGACAAATGGAATTAAAAAATAGAAAAAATAATCTAACTTTTCTCTGTTTTTATTGAGAAAATCTGCTAAAAAAATGATGAGTGCTATTTTTGCAAATTCCGATGGTTGAAACTCAAATGGTCCGATAGGCAGCCAACGTCTTGCCCCATAAATCGTTCTACCCGAAAAGATCACCATGACCAGGAGAATAATAGCCATGAAATAAGCAAATTTGGAGTATTTTTCAACATAATGATAATCAATAAACAAGATCATGGTCAAAAAAGTAAAACCGCTAAGCATCCATAATATTTGCCGCTTAACAAAATAATAGCCATCACCGCCTGCAGTGGTCATTCTGGTTGAACTGTATAAAACTATAAGACCATAAAAACAGAGGATTACCACTGTAATCAATAAAGTGTAATCTATATTTTCACTTAATCTTCCTAAATTCCTTTTCAATTTTTCCTCCGGTAATATAAGATACTGCCCTTTATTACATTTAATATTATATTCAATGCAATCATTGTATCCGGGTATTTTCTGTTATCTTTGGATATTAAATAATTTTTCCAGCATCGCTCTTGCAATAGGAGCCGCTGCTTCTGAACCATCTCCTCCATTTTCAACGAAAACCGTAATACAAATCAGGGATTCCCCCAACGGAACATAGCCTATAAACCAGGCATGGGTTTCTCCCTGTGGATTCTGAGCAGTTCCGGTTTTACCCGATACCTCTAATTCTTTAATATTCGCTCTCCACCCTGTTCCTTTTAGTATAGTTTCCCGCAATCCTTCCTTAACTATTTTGAAAGTATTGGGAGATACATCAATTTCCCGATAAATTTCCGCCCCTATTTCTTTGTCCAATTTTCCATCAGGAGAAACGATTTCCTTTACCAGGTGGTATTTATAGATAATTCCCTCAGTTGCAACTGCACTTATTACATTATGCAGTTGAAATGGTGTTATTGATAAAAAACCCTGTCCAATGGAAAGATTAATGG